>JAISKW010000192.1 GCA_031260775.1 Christensenellaceae bacterium | reverse complement strand
ATACATAGACACCATTACCGGCGTTTTACAAATTTATTTCTCCGCCGAGTGGACTGCCGCCGACACGGCAATTCTGTTGGGTATGGACGACACCGCAACGCCTTTACAGAGCGAGGCGGCGTTTGAAAAGTTCGTGCGCCTATCCGTGCCCGGCAACATTTTGGATTTACTTGACGCCTCCACTCCGCTTTCGTATTCCGTAAGCGACAACGGCACTCCTACCGATTTAACCGACGACTATTTTGCAATTACCGGCATTGACCTCGGTCGCCTCAACAACAAACGCGTAACCGGCAGCGTGGGTAACCTCACCCGTGACGGCGCGCCCGGCATCATAAGCGCGGTTGTGGGCGGCGGAATTACCGCGATTTTCAGTCAAGTCAGTTCGACATTCAACACCGATTTCGGCGCGGGGTTAGTCGGCATTGTAAACTCGCCCGATTTCACAAACGCTCTGAATACCTATATCGGAAAACTCCCCGTGTTCACGCCCGACTGCCTCAGGGTACAGGTTGACGAAACATATTCGAAGTTCCCAATCCGCATAAACACCGTTGAAAAAATCGCGGCGGGCGAGAACATTATCATTTTCGATTTCGACTTAGAGGGCGACATTGCCGGGCAAATAAGCGCGATGAGGCGGCTTCCCGTGCAGCAAATTACGGCGAACGCTTTCAACACGAACATCTTGACCGAAAGCGGCAGGAACAACTATCAAACCTATATAACCGCGAGTTCCGAAATAAGCATCGAGGGGTACGCTCTCCCCGTAGCGCGCGGCGTTAACCTTAAAATTTTGGACTTCTCGCTTGCGAAAAATTTGAAAAGCATCGGGGCAAGCGCGTTTGCGGTATCGCCCGATTGGATTGGCGACCCGGGGAGCGGCACGCTCGGCGCGTTGGAGGGGCTGTTTAACATCCCTACCGTCGGCGATATTATCCGCAACGCTTTGAATATGGACAACTCCACGCTTACGCTGTTAAAACAAGCGCAGATTGAGTACATTCCGAATTACGACATTATCGACCTATCCGGCACGGGCTATCAAGCCGGCGCGTTTACCGCTCAAGCGTTCGAAACGGACATTTACGACTTCTCAACCGCCCCCTCGCAACCGTCGGGAATGCTTCAGCAGGCGGCATGGCTTTTGCAACTCGCGCAATGGGCTAATGACGGCAGTAACTGGCAGAAGAAAGCCCCGATTTTGAACGAATCGGACGACAGCATTGTGGAAAACACCGCTCCGACCTTTGAAACTATTCCTAACGGCTTTGCGCCTTTTGTGACATACGGAACGGAAACGGTTTTCCACGCGCCGTCTACAAGTTATATTATCGAGTTCGGCAACCCCGATAGCGTTACCGAGGAGCATTTAATAGGGCGCACTCTGTACAACATCAAACGGAACGGCAGGTGGTATGTGGATAATCATTACACCCTCCCCGCGGTTCATTACCCCGCGACAATGGAAGTCGAAACGGGCTGGCTGTACTCGCCGCTTGAAATTCCGCTTTACTGGAAGGACTCGGACGGCGAGGCTGTTAAGGAAAACAAAATCGTTGCCGAAAACGCCGAGTATTTTGCCGAATACGACCCGACCGCCACGCCGTTCAGAACCGAGGACCTCGGCGCGGACGAAATTATTATCAAGGGTTTTAACGCCGATTACATCGCAAATATCACCAAAAACATAAACAAATTGGTTATTCCCGAAACCATTAACGGACGAAAGGTAACAATCATAGATACGCTTGCCTTTTCGGCTTACGAGGCGGACACCGTTGACTCGCTCGAAGTCAACTTCCTGTTAACTACGGGGGTGGGTTCGAAAAAGTTTAATATCCGCGAAATCGACTTTAGTTACGCGACAAATCTTCGCGAGATTAGGGGCGGCGCGTTTGCCGGCGCGGAAATATTGAGCCTTAATTTGTCCGAAATGCCCGCTCTTACGACCGTGGGCGAGAGGGCGTTTTTCGCAAATGCCGTTTTGACCTCCGTTTCGTTTTACAAAACAAAAACCTTAAATACAATCGGGGCGAACGCGTTTCAACACGCCGTCGCGCTTATTACGGTAGACTTGAGAACCACGGGCGGCTACACAATCGTTGACCCGTTAGCACCCGAAAACGAAAGAGAGTACGAGCTTGTTGACGGCATACACTCGCTGTCGTCTTCTTCACACATCAGCCGTAACGCTTTTGTAATTGCCGAAAACTCTATCGCCCTATCGTATGTCTATTTGGACAGTTGGGGAGTTTATCACGATTTAGCGGAAGTCAGCAATGTGCTTTCCGATATAAAAAGCGTTTTATGCTACGAAGTTCCGCTTGAGTATTCGCTCCGTAACGACCCCTACCGCAGCCCTGCAATCCCGAACACGCCTATGGTAATCCGCAAGGAGCTTAAACTTTTTAACGCGAGCATTTTAATGGAGAAAGACCCCGTTACGGGCGCGTGGAGCAGGGATTTGAATTACACCTTGCCCGTTCTCACCGCCGCCGAAATTACCGACGGGCGACCGATACGCGAGTATAAATGGGCGTTCTACGGCGACCCGAACAAGGAAAAAGTGCGTATTCTTCCCGAGCTTGTCGGCGCGGACATATTAAACGGAATCCCGGGTGAGCTTAAAATGGTTTCAACGGTTTTGAGCGACACAATCATAACAATATGGGCGGATATTCCGCAGTTCGTAATAGGCGACACAGGCGAAATTACCGGGCTTAACCTTGCGTGGATTGACTATCAATTGATGACCGACGCTTCATTTGTCCTTAAAATCCCGGGCTACTACACGCTTGAAAATTCGTTCGAACAGCACCCGATAATCAGTATCGCCGAAAACGCGTTCAAAAGAGACGAACGCTACACCGAAATATTTATAAACGGCATCGACTTTACCGAGTCGGTTCACCTTAAAACAATAGGCGCGAACGCGTTCGCCGGGTGGACGAATTTAGGCACTGTGAGCCTTACGACGATTAAAGCGTTCGATACGGAGGACTTCGGCGAAAATATATTCGGATACGACGCCTCGCCTTTGGACAGGCTGATTTTAACCCCGGAACAATACGATTTATTCAAGGGTGACGAGAACCATCCTATGCACCCGTATGTGTTGAAATTTGCGTATCAAACGACGGTTGAATTTTACTATATCAACGACAACGGCGACCCGATATTATATTCCGAAGTACCCAAAATAGGCGGTATGCCGCTTTCGTACACGCTCCTCGGTTCGGTTTGGCAAGACGACCCCGACTACCGTTTGCCGCTGCCTGCGGGCAAAACCTACAACGCAAACTATGTTTACAACGAGTGGGTTTCGGGAGAGGGGCAGTTCAAAACAATCGATTGGAACACCCCCGTAACAAAGAACTTCACCGTTTACTCGCGCGAGGACGGCGGGAAAATCAAAATTGTCTGCGATTTCAAAACGCGCTACAGCATTGTGACGGCGCAAGAGTCCTATACCGTTGCGTATTCGGGCACAAGCATAACGCCGCCCGAGGCGACCTTGAGGGATACCACGGGGCACGACGTTGACCCCGCTTCAATAGGCGCGCACATTGTGTATTTATGGAGCGGAGATTCCTTAATCTACGGCTCGCGCACCGCGCCGACGTTTGTCGGGAGGTACAGCGTAACAATTTCAATCGAGGGCAGCGGCGGCGCAATTACGCGCTCCGCATACCGCACGGTTTTGGTTGAAATTGTTAAGGCCGAGGGCGTTGCGGGCGTTATCACTTACCCCGCAACCTACGCACTTTCTGAAAACGCGCCCGAGCCTTCCGCGACTCCCTCACCCACAAACGGCGCGGGAGTTATTAAGTTCGTCGTAAACAGCTTAGAACAAGACGCCGTACCGACGAATGTCGGCACATATAAAATCCGCGTGAAATACCCCGCCACCGCCTACTATAATGCGTGCAGCATTGAAAGGGATTTTACAATTACCGCAACGCGCGGTGAAGCAAGTATTAATTTCTTGAACGTTGCGTATACGGGCGAGGTACTGTCTCCGTATATCGGCATTGCGTTATCCGAGGTTGACCCCGGGATTTACACCGAGACTAACCCCTCATACACGGTATTCTTCTACCCGTCGGTTGTAAAAGAGCCGGGCGAGTACACGGCTACCGTCGTTTTCGATTCGAACGCCGATTACTTAGGGTTTTATTTGACCGCAACGTTTAAGGTTATTCACCCGTATGCAAGCTATAATATCGAGGTTGTGCGCGTTTCGGATTCGGCAATTGAGGTAGGGGTTGAGAATGCCGGAGAGGAAGTATTTGAATACGCAATCAACGACGGCACAAAGTTGAGCGATTGGCAGTCAAGCGGCGTGTTTACGGGATTGTTGTCCGACACCGCGTACACGTTCAGCGCGAGGCTTGTAGGAGAGGAAACCTCAATTATCCCTTCGGTGCGTATTCAAAAGACGGCGGTTAGCCCCGAAGCTCCGAGCGGTAATGCTCCCGGAGATACCCTCACCCCCGCAGATGACGACAAGGGCTTGCCCGTAATTGCCGTAATAATCCCCTCAATCGTCGCAGGGCTTGCAATAGCCGGAATAGTGTTACTGCTTGTATTAAAAGGGAAAGGAAAAAAGGAAGTTCCGCAAGTATAAACTGTTTGTCATTCTGCGACTTTGCACAGAATGACAAAGAACGCGCAACCTTCTCTCTCAAATATCCTCAATGTTACGATTAAAACAAAAGCGCGAGAGTTCTTAAAACTTTCAAAAATAATAAATTAAACAAGAATGATAAAATATAAATTAGTAGCGGCAGACTTCGACGACACACTTGCTCTTCCCGATGCAACGGTATCGGAGGAAACACTTAAGGCGGTAAAGGAATACGAAAACAGGGGAGGGAAATTCATAATTGCCACGGGACGTATGCCGACCGCCATTATGAAAAAGGCGCAAAATTACGGTTTTAAGGGCGAAATTATTTGCTTTCAAGGGGCGTATATCTACGATATTGAATCGGAAAAAGAACTCTTTTCGGCTACCTTAGACTGCTCTTTTGCAGCCGAAATATCACATTATTTAACAGAACGCGGAATCTATCACCACGTATACGAGGGGCATAATGCGGTAACTCAAGCCGCCACAGTTCCCGAGGCGCACGAGTATTACAGGCTGACGGGATGCGGTTGCACGGAAACCCATGAGCCGCTCGAAAAGTATATTTTGGCGCAAAATAAGCGTGTGCCGAAGGTGTTAATCGTCACCGACCCCTCGAACGTTTTGCCCTACATTGCCGAGCTTTCCGGGGTTTTTAAGGGCAAAGTCAACGTAAACACCTCAAAACCGTGGCTTGTTGAAATCGTGGATATCGGTACGAGCAAGGCAATAGCCGTCGATTGGGTTGCCGCACGCTACGGCATAAAGCAAGAAGAAACCGCGTGCTTCGGCGATTCCCTCAACGACCTTTCCATGCTTCAATACGCCGGACTGGGCGTCGTTATGGAAAACGGCGACCCGAGCATTAAAAAAATTATCGGCAACGTTTGTCCGCCTAACACCGAAGACGGCGTAGCACAGTTTATTAAAAGGTTTTAGTTTGTTAAAAACAAAAGGAAAAGGGCGCAATAGTATGCGCCCTTTTTGTGTTATCGGAACCTCTACTCAGCTTCGAAGTACTTGTCGGTTTCGCTGTAGCCGTAGGTGAAGGTCATTTCGCCGATTTGTCTTAAGAGCAAGGCGAAGTTACTTGCATCGATTTCGAAGCCTCTGTCCTTGGTAATCAGCGAGAGGGTAAGTTGGGCCTGCTCCGAGAGGTTAATATTAAGTTTTACATCGATACCGGTGACCTCGTAGCCCTTTATCAGACCGGAGGGGAAAACGTAAAGCTTGAGCTTTGCATTGCCCGACTTGCTTGTATCGGCGGTGATATTGATACCGTGACCGATGTCCATACGCATATTTTCGCCGACGTCGAAGTGCGTACCGGCGGCGTAACCGCCGTAGTCATAGGGGAGTGTGAACGGATAGAGGAACGTGTAATTATATGTTGCTTGCGAAACCTCGTTTTCCATTTGTGCAATGGCGGAGTTTACAAAGAATAAGGGATTTTCGATGTATTTATCCACATCAACGTCAAACGAAAGCGTATATAAACCCGTATTAGCGTCTTGTTGCAGTGCGTTAGATGCAACGGGGGTTAAACAGCCGCTTTGAATGAACGAGGATAAATCCGCGTTGTAAAGGAGGGTGCGGAGTCCGTCAACCATATCGATTGCGCGGGCGAAAATGTAGGAGTCCTCAATTTGAGTTTTCAAATCGGTTGAAACGGCGTTGTTGTAGAAGTTCGCAACGATTTGCGTCATACTCGCCGGCGCGCCGATATTGTTCAGAATGTGAACGTCGCCGGTGCCTTCGGCTTCAAGCTCCGAGCCGTCAATGAGCGCGCGTGCCGCTTGAGGGAGGTCGAAAATAAGCTTGCCTATGTCCTCATATTTGAGCTGAACGCCGTTCATAGTGACTTTGTACTGCGTCATATATACGTCCATTGCCGCGATAAACGCGTCGATAATTATTTGGTCGGAGCCCCAATCGGAGCCTTTATTTAACAATTTTGCAAGAGAGGAGTGGACGGGGTCGTTTTTGAAATAGCCTGCCGCGTAAATTTCAACAATGCCGTCGCTGCCGCTTTCGGGCTCGGTTTCGAAGCGCGCTACAAGCTCGGCGTAGGCGGCAACGGTAAGCTCCCCATTCAAAACCCCTTTTAACCAGTTGCGGAACTCGCTGAGTACGCTCCGTTCGATTGAACCCTCGGCAAAGGATTTTTGAACGGAGGATAAGGCAAGGTCAACTATTCCGTATACGTCCAATGCGAACGCGCCGGAAATGTGCTTAGCAAGCGCGGTATCGCCGGTAGGTAAGGTTTTGTGATATGCGTAGTTGAGAAGCTCGAGCACGCTCATTGCCGACAGGGTCGAATCGGCGGCGGAACCGTCGGGGAGTCCGAACGAGCCGAAAAGGCGGTTCGAATAGCTAATGCCGGCTTGCAAGCCGTATTGGTTAGATAAGGAATTTGCGGTGCTGCCGTTTGTGCCTTTGGAAAGGTCCAAAATTGAGGTGTTGTATACGCTTTGCTTGTAGTCGGCACAGTTGAGCCCTTCGAGCGCGCCGTAGTTGACGCCGACACCGATACCCGCATAGAGGGCAGCCGTGACGTGCGTGTTTTTAACAAGAACATTGTAGACAAGCCCGTCCTCGGTGTTTAAGCCGGCAATCGAGCCCGCGCTGCCATAGGGGTTGTTGACCGTGACGTTTTCGAAATAGAGGTTCTTTATTGTGCCGCGGTTCCATTCGCAAAGACCGCCGAGGTATTCCGTGCCGGGGGTCGTTGCAGTGTTGTTGATGCCTATTACGCGCGACATTAAGCCGTCGCCGTCAAAGCTGCCCCAAAAGTTGCCCCAATTTACGGATTTATCCGTTTCGTTGGTGAAGTCGATGTTCCTTGTAATGCGGTAGCGTACGCCTAAGCCGCCGCCCGACACCTTGACGATATTGCGGAACGCTTTGATTGAATCGATTTTATATGTAAAGTCGGCATCGTTCGTTTTGCCGTCAAAGAGAGTGAGGTCAACCGTTATGATTTTGCCGTTGTCCGCGGTCGTTACGGGTGTGGCAAAGGGGATTGTAATTGCCGGCGCGTTGAAATACGAAACGCTATAGGAGATTATGTCGGAGGTTATGGGAATGTTTTGCGCCTTTGTTCCGTTCGGCGCGTTTCTCGCGGCAAGATATGTTTTCCCGTCAACGGTTACCTTAATTTCGCCGTCCGTACGGGTTTCGTCGGTTTTGAAGATAAGGCTGAACGAATACTCCGGGGTAGGGTCGGTGCCGTCACCGGGGTCAGTGCCGTCGTCGGGGTCAGTGCCGTCGTCGGGGTCGGTGTTGTCGCCCGTGTTGGTGTTGTCGCCGGGGTTCGTGTTGCCTCCGGGAGTTGTGTTGTCGCCCGATACTAAACCGTCGTCACCGTCATCTTTATTTGAACACGCCGAAATCATCGCGACGGAAAACGCGCACATAATGACGACTAAAAATAAACCTAACCTTTTCATAGCTAAAAGTATTACGTGAAATAATACATTTTAATTTTATACCTTAAATACATTTAACCCAAACGGTATTTTTTGACGTGTACGGATACACGTTTGTTATCCTAAAAAGGGAGCGGGGAATCGGTGCGTAATTCTGTCACCCCGCGCGGAATGACAACGCCGTTGTCCACGCCTAAAATAGTACTTGAATCGCACAAACGACGGGAATACAATTAAAAAGTACTTATGAGCAAGGGGGTATTATTCTTCGAACTCAGGAATACAATTAATAAAGGCAAAATATGGCAAAGAAAAAAGCAGGCGGCTACTTTGGGGAACCTTGGATTCTTACGTTAATCCTCGCAATCATTCCCTTTACATCTTGGGTATTAGCGATTGTTTATCGCTTAATGCACGGCAAAATCCTTTCGGGCATTCTCGCAATCCCGTTCGGCTTTATCTTCTGGATACTCGACTTAGTCGGCGTTATCTTGCACAAGAAGCCCTCGTATATTCTTATCTAAGTCAGGTGCAACCTACCTAAATCTACTTAAACAAGACGGAAAGATAACCGTCTTGTTTTTGTACTATCAAAATATTGTAAATTATGAACGTTTATAAGAGCTTAACGGCGATACTCTTGCAAAACGGAATCGGCGGCATTTTCTCCTCAAAAAAGAAGAAAGAAAAGGCAAAACAATTGTCCTTATCCGATTCCGCCGCAAAAGCCCGTCAACAAAAGCTCATCGGGCGCGTTGTTATGGCAATTGCACTTGTCATAATCGAGGGGTATGTTGCAATTATGACGCTGAACATCGCTCTCCCTTTGGGCATAAGCGGTCGGTTTGAGTTGCTTTTCTATACGGTTATCGCTATGACGGAGTTTGTCGCTCTCTTTTTCGGCGGAGGCTCGCTAATATCCTATCTGTACGGCTCGGACGACGCTAATTTGCTTCTGCCGCTCCCGATTAAGCCTCATATTATTTATCTTGCAAAACTCACCGCCGCATACATCATAGAATTAGTGATTTCGGCGTTGATTATGCTCCCGACACTCATTACGGCGTGCATTGTCGGCGGCATCGGCGGTTACGGAGTCGAACCGTTTACATTTATCTTATCGCTCATCGTTTTAATTTTTATCGTCCCCGCAGTTCCGCTTATCTTGATCAGCATAATAACCGCGCCTTTGATGCTTTTGACCTCCGTTTTCAAGAAAAAAGGCGTTATTCAAGCCGTAACCTCGGCGGTTTTGGGCTTAGGAATAGTGGCGATGTCCTTTGCAATGTCGTTTCTTTCGTCGGCGGCAAGTTACGAGGAGGATAGCGACATTCTTACAGCCGACAGCATTGCAATTTTTGATACATTCAAAAAGGCTATGCCGTTCAACGCTCCGTTCGTGAGCGTATTTACCGGCGAGGGGCAAGGATACGCGCTCATCGGCGGCTCGCAAGCCGTTAATTCTATCGTCCATTTACTGCTTGTTATCGCAATATTCGCCGTTTTACTCGGGATAGGCGTGTTTGTAATGGCAAAGTTTTACGGCAAAGTACTGCCGAATACCTCGGAGGGAGGCGGCGCAAAAACCCGTACAAAAAAGGCGAAAACTCCCGAAAATCCGTTCGGAATAACCGCTTACAAAGACGAAGCGGCACCGTTTAAGGTAACGCTGTTCAAAAAAGAGTTCACGACGCTGTTTGCGCAACCGATGTTGCTTGCAAATGTAATAATTTCGCTTATTCTGCCGCCTGTTATGATTCTTGTAATGTCAAGGTCACTCGGTCTGTCTTTCGGTGAGGAGGACGATATTATTGATATAAAAATGATTATGACCGGCTTTATTTGCTATATCGCTTTCATTATGCAATATTCGACAAATATTCAAGCCTCGTGCGGTTTTTCGAGGGAGGGCAAACAGTTGTTTACAATACTTACGCTCCCCGTTTCGCAAAAGGAAATTGTCAACGCAAAGGTGCTATCGTGCTTCGCGCTCTCCGCGCCGTCGCTTGTAATTATGTCGGTGATTTTCCCCGTAATGTTCAAAATAAGCAACCCTATCGCGGTATTCGGGTTCCCGTTGTGCCTTATTGTTACAACAATCGCCGGGGTTTGCTCACTGCTTGTAAATGACTTGAAGCACCCAAATTTAACATGGACGAACATTGCGGAAATGACTAAAAACAATACGCGTACCCTTAAAACCGTTATGTTCGGCATAGTCGCAGGGTTTGCTATTTTGATACTCGGCGTTATGCTTGCCTTCGCGCATTTGAACGAATACCTCTCTTACGCGCTTCTCTTTGGCTCGTGGTTGCTCGCGCTTAGCATAAAAGCGGTTATTGCATACAAAACTTTGAACGAAAAAGGCGAGGAATTGCTTGCCGGAATTGCGGAAGCTTAGTCTTTAACGGCGGCTTTGAAAGCGGCAATCGCGGCAAGAACAAGCGGCACAACCGCAAGCACGGTATAGTAGACTTTTAGCGGCGTCACGAACGAAACGGCAAACAGCGTTAAGCCGGTAAAAATGTAGTATTTGATGCGCCGCCGCTCGAACATCATCGAAAATGCCGCCTTTAGCGCATCGAAATTCCCCTTTAATTTAACCCCCCTTGACAGCGTTTGCGGCACGATATTTTTGTCGCGTACATACTTTTTGACCTCGCTCTTTAGCGGATACATAAAGTGAACGCCGTCTATCGCCGCGCCTAAGACCCGCGCGCTGCGTGGGATTTCCGCGCCTATTGCTATGATATTTTTGACGTTATTTTTTGCGGCATAGCGGTACGCAGCCGCGATTTCGTCCTCGTTGGTATTGGCGAATTTGAAGTTGAGAAATAATAGCGTTTTTCCGCTTGTCGGGAAGCCGAACAACCGCATACCGTCACCCAAATTGAGGATAAGGTATTTCGGTTCGAACTTTTCGATTAACGATGAGGGGAAACTTGCCGCAAATATTTCGGTAGTTTTATCAAATCCGATTACGGCAAAAGCGCGGTTGAGTTCGTAGTAATTGGGCGCACCGCCTTTAAGCCTCCTTTTGAAAAGAGGAATTATAAGCATCACAATTATCGCCGCGCACACTCCGAACGCAACCGACATTTTGAAGTTTCGGGTGACTCTGTAAAATACCGCAAACGACGGCAGAAAAGCGCATACTCCCGAAAGAATAACATCTAACACCTCATATTATTTACCTCTTTTATTGTGCATAAACGGCAAGAAGGGTTAAAATACATATATGGCAATTTATGACAAGGTAATGGCGGCAATCGCGGACATCAAGGCAAACCCCTCCGGCGCGGCGGTGGCGCGGCTCGTTAAGGCGGAGATTATTAAATTAACGGTATCCGGTTCGGAGAAAAAAGAAATTACCGATACCCTCGTTATCGGCGCAATTAACAACTACATCAAGGTCGTTAAGGAGGAAGTTGAATTCCTCCCTGCCGATAAAAAGGCGGCAAAGCTTGCGGAGGTTGAGTTTGCAAAATCGTTCCTCCCGGCGCAAATTTCGGCGGAAGAAGTCAAAGCCGCGCTCGTCGCGTATGTCGCGGCAAGCGGCATCGAAACGGGCAACCCTAAAGCGATAGGCATTTTAATGAAGTTTGCAAAAGAGGAGTTCAACGGCAAGTTCGATGCGCAAGAGCTTTCAAAACTCGTACAAGCCGTCGCTTTGAACAAATAGTTTACTCGCTTAGGCGCGAATACTCGGCACTCGTACAACGTCGCTTTGAACAAATAGTTTACTCGCTTAGGCGCGAATACTCGGCATAGATGCCGTCCTTTTCAAGCAGTTCTTTATGGCTGCCCTCCTCGGCAATTTTTCCGCCCTCGATAACTAAAATTCTGTCCGCACGTCGGATTGTTGAAAGGCGGTGCGCGATTGCGATTGTCGTACGGCTCTTCGAAAGCTCGTTTAACGCCTCTTGAATTTTCCTCTCGCTCACATTATCGAGCGCGGAGGTCGCTTCATCCAAAATTAAGATTTTCGGATTTTTCAAAAACACGCGCGCGATTGAAATGCGCTGCTTTTGTCCGCCCGACAGCCTCGCGCCGCGCTCGCCGGTTTTTGTTTGGTAGCCCTCCGGGAGCGACATAATAAATTCGTGAATATTCGCCCGTTTCGCCGCGTCCTCAACATCCTCACGGGTCGCACCGGGTCTGCCGTAGGCGATATTTTCGTACATTGTGCCGTTAAAAATATACACATCCTGTTGAACTACGCCGATTTGCGTGCGCAACGACTCCGCCGAAACCTTTTGAATATCCTGTCCGTCTATCAGAATTTGCCCCTCATGGGGTTTATAGAACCGCGGAATCAGCGAAGCAATTGTCGTTTTGCCGCCTCCCGACTGCCCGACCAACGCTATAACATGATTGCCCTCCGCTTTGAACGAAACGCCGTCTAAAACCTCCTCTTTTTCGTTATAAGAGAAGGAAACATTGCGGAATTCAATTTCGCCGTTTGTTATGTTAAGCGGCAAAAGGGCGTCCGAATTAAGCGTTTCGGCATCCTCACCCAGCAAATCGAGTAACCGCTTGAATCCAGAATGACCTTTTTGGAACTGTTCGGTAAAATTAATAAGAGTCTGCACGGGCGCGATAAAAATGCCGATGTACAAAAAGTACATGGCGAATTCTATGGCGGTTATACGGATTTTGGGGTCGGTCGCCGTGAAAAATATGCCGCCCGCAAGAAGCGCGGCGATATACAGCGCGCCTTGGAAAAGCGAGTTGACCGCATGGAAACTGCCCATTTTATGGTACGAGTCGGATTTTGTAACAATGAACGCGTCGTTTGTTAAATCAAACTTGCGCCGCTCCTCGCCCTCGCTTGCAAAGGATTTTATGACCTTAATGCCGAGCAATGAGTCCTGTACCTGCTTGTTGATTTCGCCGGTTTTTATACGGTTTTCGCGGAACGTCGCAAACATTCGGCGGTTCGCAATCAGCGCGCAAATAGCCATTACGATTACGACGGCAAGCAAAATCAGGGTTATCTGCCAATTGATTACCGAAAGGAGAATTACCGAGCCGATTATTTTTATTACGGAAATTAAGATGTCCTCCGGCCCGTGATGCGCAAGCTCGGTTACGTCGAACAAATCCGCAAGCAGTTTCGATTGCATTTCGCCGGTGCTATTTTTGTCGTAGTACGAAAAAGGGAGAGCCATATAATGCGTGAATAAGTCCCGTCTCATATCCGCTTCCATTTTAACGCCGCAGATATGCCCCCATGCCGACATATAGTAATTGCAGAAGAACCGTATCCCGTACAGCCCTAAAAGGATGCCCGAAGCCGTGATAATAGTTTTCAGAACCTCGTTACCGCCGGGTACTAAATTCGTGGTGATTTCTTTTAACAGCATCGGAAAAACGAGGTCGATGCCGGCAACAAGCAACGCGCAAAAAAGGTCGATTATTATCGACCCTTTGTACGGTTTGTAATAAGAGACGAATTTCTTGAACATTAATACTTGTCCGTGTATTTACGGTGAAAATTTTGTAACCCGATAAACCTACTAACAGAAATACGCTATTTAACGATTAAGTGTTCTCTGTTCGGGCCCGTACCGATATACTTAACCGTAACGCCCGAGTACTTTTCGATTAATTCGATGTATTTTTTCGCGTTCGCGGGGAGGTTTTTGTATGAGGAAATTTTGCGCGTTTCGGTAAGCCAGCCGGGCATTGCGGTATATATCGGCTCAACCTTGTCCAAAATGCGCGAGGTCGGCATATAATTGATTTCCTTGCCGTCCAATTTGTAACCGATGCAAACCTTAATTTCGGTAGCGTCGTCCAATTTATCCAATTTGCAAAGCGCGATTTCGGTAAAGCCGTTTACGGTTGCCGCGAATTTGACCATGGGGAGGTCTAACCAACCTAAGCGACGGGCGCGACCGGTGCGTGCGCCGAACTCGTCGTCCACATTTTCGCCGGAGCCGCGGAAATACTCGGTTTCGGCGTCGCTCATTTCGGTCGGGAACGGGCCTGCGCCGACCGCCGAGGTGAATGCCTTAACTACGCCTACGACGTTGGTGATTTTGTTTACGGGAAAGCCTGCGCTGACCGCCGCATAAGCCGCTACGGGGTTTGACGAGGTGACATAAGGGTAAATTCCGAGGTCAATATCTTTCATAACGCCGAGCTGACCCTCGAAAAGGAGGCTTTCGCCGCGAGCGATGGCATCGTTGACGAACGAAACCGGTTCAACAATCCGTGATGCAAGTTTTTCCGCCCAAAACTTTACGTTGGCGATGATTTCTTCTTCCGAAACAGCCTCGCCGCCTTTTGCGGTAAGCTCGGCGTTTACGGTGGGGAGTACCTTTTTGATGCGCGAAATTGCGTAATCGATGTCTAATAAGTCCTCGAAGCGCAGAGCGTCGCGGCGTGCGCGGTCGGCGTACGCAGATCGGAAGAGCA
>JAISKW010000141.1 GCA_031260775.1 Christensenellaceae bacterium | reverse complement strand
TCGGCTTTAATAAAGTCCTCCTCGGACAGCACTCCCGAAGCGATTGCATCGGTCTTAAAAGTAATCAGGGGGTCAACGGTTTTCCATGCCTCAATTTCTTCCGTGCTTCGGTACTCTTTTTTGTCGGAGAGGGAATGCCCCTCGTAGCGGTATGTAACCAAATCCAAAAGGCACGCGCCTTTCGATTCGGCGGTTTCGCGTTTTCGGGTGAACGCATCGATTACGGCAAACACGTTGTTACCGTTGATTCTTTCGGCGTAAAGGTTTGTCGGCGATACACCCATACCGATACGGCACGGCTCACGGAACGCCATAGTCTCGCCCTGCGTCCTGCCCGAAACGCCGTAGCCATTGTTGACGATTGCATAAATAACGGGCAATGTGCGCCCGTCTTGCACGGTTTGAGTGCCCGTATCGGCAGTTTCGGCGGAAGCGGTATCCTTGTGCCAAAGCTCTTTGAATTGGTCGGAGGCGGCGAAATTCATACTTTCGTAAACGACTCCCGCGCCTAAAGCGGCATCGCCTAAGTTGCAAATTACGACGCCCGTTTCGTTTTGCGCGCGCTTATAAAGTGCCGCGCCGGTAGCGATTCCTGCCTGCGCGCCAACGATTGCGTTCCCCGGGAAAATTTTGTAGTCCTTGCAATATGCGTGCATCGAGCCGGCTTTGCCGTTTTGCAGCCCTAAGCGCGAATTCAAACACTCGGCAAACGCGCTGCCGTATAATGAAATTTCGGCGAGTTCCTTTTTTGAAAGCGTGTATTCGATGCCGCGGAATTTACGTACAACCGTGTTTTTAAGTACGTTTTTGTCATCGAAAATAAGACTATTTTTGAATTGCCTGTAAAAATTTGCAAAGTAAGGGCTTGTTTTAAGGGTTTTCGAAACGCTTGAAACGCTTTTGCGGTAAATTTCGGTTAAGGGTACGGCAATCAACTCGCCGTGCGAGCGGTGTGAGCCGAAAAATTTGTCGTTAAAATCCGTGGATGAGTATGCCTCGCCGACCGAAACTGCCTCCTGCCCTATGCAGGTGTGCAGTGTGCCCATATATTTACAGGCAGGGTTGTTTCTGTCGCCGTAGTCTAATTTAACGGCGATTCCGTGCGTTTTACCGCTACGGGTTACCTCCAATAACGCCTCCTCGAAGCGGCGGATTGCGTACATACGACGGTAAATCTCAATCAATTCGCCATTTTTAACTTTTTTTGCCGATGCGGAAAAGTCCTCGTCAAACTGCATTGCGGGTATAGGGGCGGCTGTTATAAAGCCTTTTTGGTTCAAAATGTCGGGTTTGTAGTTCATCAAGGAAAAAATTTATAAATCCTCACTTCTATTATAAAATATATTTATGGAAAGCGTGAATACAAAGGTACTTCCGGGGTTTATGGAACTACTGCCCGAAATGCAAATAGAGTTCGAGCGGATTAAAACTGTTATAGAGGACTCCTACAAGTCGTTCGGCTTTTCACCTATCGATACGCCCGTAATCGAGAGGAGCGAGTCGCTCCTTGCCAAGGCCGGCGGAGAGACCGAAAAGCAAATTTACCGTTTTAATAAGGGTGATAACGATTTGTCGTTGCGTTTCGATTTGACCGTGCCGCTCGCACGGTACGTCGCCGACCATTTTAACGATTTGTCTTTCCCCTTCCGCCGCTATCATATCGGCAAGGTATACCGCGGCGAAAGCCCTCAAAAAGGGCGTTTCCGTGAGTTTTATCAAGCGGATATAGATGTTATCGGGCGCGATTCGCTCTCACTTTTGTACGACGGCGAAATCCCCGTCGTCATCTATACGATATTTTCAAAACTTAATTTCGGCGCGTTCAAAATCCGCATAAACAACCGTAAACTTCTGAACGGACTTCTTTCAAGCTTGAATTTAGAGGATAAAGGCGCGGAGTTATTGCGCATCATCGATAAGAAGGAAAAGGTTTCGGAAACGGAGTTCGCATTAATGCTCGCAAACGAAGGCATAAACGCGGCGCAAGCGAAAGCGGTTTCGGAATTTATTGCAATAACCGGTAATTGCGAAGCGGTGCTTTTACAACTTAAAAAGAAAGCGGAATTCATTAAAAACGACTTGTTTTCGCTTGGCGTTACGGAGCTTGAAACGGTTGTAACCTTCATAAAGGCGCAGGGTATCGGGGAAGAAAGCTTTGCAATAGACCTATCGATTGCGCGCGGTTTGGATTACTATACCGGCACGGTTTACGAAACAAGCTTGACCGAATATCCTAAAATCGGCTCGGTTTGCTCGGGCGGCAGATACGACAATTTGGCATCGTACTACACAAAGGAAAAGCTGCCGGGAGTGGGAATTTCAATCGGCTTAACGCGCCTTTTTTGGCAGTTGACCGAGGCGGGAATTATTAAGCCCTCCAAAACTACGCAAGCGGAGGCGGTTGTAGTGCCGCTATCGGAGGGCAACGTTAAATTTGCATTAAAAATTGCAAACGAATTGCGTTGCGCGGGGATAGCGACCGATATTTTACTCGAATCGGGCAACGTTAAAAAGAAATTCAAGTACGTTTCGAACAAAAACGCGCCGTACACCGTTGTTATCGGCGACGATGAGGAAAAGGAAAACGCGGTGAATTTGCAAATTATGCAAGGCGGCGTTGTTACAAAGGAGAAAATCTCCGCCGATTTATTGGTAACAAAACTTAAATAATAATCGGAACAATCGTGTTGTCATATTGCCTCCCGCGCAGGGTGACAAATAGTATACTGATTGCCGTACAAAAAAATCTGCCCGAATTATTCCACAATTGCGCGCGCGGATATAATTTATTATTAACATAGATGCTTAAGGAAATTTTACAAGAAAGAGGATACAAATTTCCTTGCGGAGGCACGGGGAAGTGCGGTCGGTGCCGCATTGTCGCGCCGCTTGTTCACGAAACCCCGTT
>JAISKW010000116.1 GCA_031260775.1 Christensenellaceae bacterium | reverse complement strand
TACGGACGCCTCGGTTGACTCTCCGGACTACGCCGCAAAGGTAGCCGCGGCAATTGTCGCAAAGGACGCCGATTTAGGCATTGTTATGTGCGGCACGGGCATAGGTATTTCTATCGCCGCAAACAAAATAAAAGGGATTCGCTGCGCGCATGTCACAGATTTGTTTTCGGCTACAATGTGCCGCGAGCATAACAACGCAAACGTTCTTTCCTTAGGAGGACGCATCACCTCCCCCGAAAATGCCGCACTTTTTACAAAAACCTTTTTAACAACCCCTTTCGACAGCAAAAACGACCGCCATTCGCGCAGAATAGATAAAATAGGCAAGTTAGAATCTTAGCCGCCCGTTTTTTCTTCTCTTTCCGAAGACCCCGCAACACGGGGTTTTTTGTGCCGCTGCCCCGCGGTTGGGCATTTGCCAAAAGTTCCTTGATTTTACATATTGAGTTAAAATTAAGGAGATTACCTATGAAATTTGTAAGTACAAGAGGGAAAAGTCCTGCAGTCAGCGCAAGTCAGGCAATATTAAACGGCATCGCCCCCGACGGCGGATTGTATGTTCCCGAGGAGTTCCCTGCGCTCTCTAAGGACGATTTGGAAACCCTCCAAACAATGACTTATGCCGAAAGAGCGGCTTATATTATTTCACTCTACCTCACCGACTACTCTTATAAGGACTTAGAGGTTTACACAAAAAAAGCCTATTCCCTTTTTGACGGTGAGGATGCGGCGCATATCAAATTAATCGAGGACGACCTCTACCTTATGAACCTTTGGCACGGACCGACCCAAGCATTCAAGGACGCGGCGTTAACGCTCCTCCCGTTCCTTTTGACCGGCGCGCGTAAAATTACCGACGCTCCCGGCAAAACCCTTATTTTAGTCGCCACGAGCGGCGATACCGGCAAGGCTGCTCTCGAGGGGTTCAAAAACGTTGACGGCACGGAAATCATCGTCTTTTATCCCGCTGACGGCGTTTCGGATATGCAAAAGCTCCAAATGCAGACGACAACGGGCGACAACGTTCACGTCATAGGCATCAACGGCAACTTCGACGACGCTCAAACCGCCGTTAAATTGTTCTTTAAGGACGCCGATGCCGCCGCAAAATGCGCGGAACAAGGATATTACTTGTCCTCTGCGAACTCCATAAACTTCGGACGGTTAGTCCCTCAAATCGTCTATTATATCTCCGCATATTTAGATATCGTCGCAGGCGACGAGGGGGTTGACGGTGAGGAAATAAACTTTGTCGTGCCGACGGGCAATTTCGGCAACGTTCTTGCGGGCTATTACGCAAAAAAAATGGGGCTGCCCATAAATAAATTAATCGTTGCGAGCAACTCAAATTCGGTACTTACCGACTTCTTCGCCTTAGGACGCTACGACACAAACCGTCCGTTCATCAAAACGATTTCCCCTTCGATGGATATTTTAATCAGCTCCAATCTTGAACGTTTATTGTTCGAGTACAACGAACGGAACGGCGGAAAAACGGCGGATTTAATGTCCCGTCTTGACGTGCAGGGGCTGTACAATGTGGATATTGACGATTTTATCGACAAGCTTCCCGAATTTGCCGCCTTCAGCACCGACGAGGACGAGACCAAACAAACAATCGAAAGTTTCTTCGATATGACGGGCGAGTTAATCGACCCTCACACCGCCGTCGCCGTGAGCGCGTTTTATAACTATTGTGAAAGCGCGTCCGACAAAAACAAAACCGTGGTCGTTTCAACGGCAAGCCCCTACAAATTTCCGCAGGACGTTTTGACGGCATTGACAGGCAAGGGCGGCAAAGATGCGTTCGATGCGGTAAAGAAGCTTCATTCCTACACCGACGAGCCCGTCCCTAAACCGATTGCCGCGCTGAAAACGCTGCCCGTTTTACACACCGCCGTTATCGATAAGACAAAAACCAAGGAAGCAATCTTCGAAATCCTTGCAAACCGTTCAAATAGGGCATAATACAACCGACAGTTGTCAAAAAGCAACGAACAGTTTCTGTTTTTTCGAAAAACCGATAGTATAATAGTGTTAGCAAACGGGGCAAAGCCCTTTTGCGGAGGAGAAAACACAATGCTTAATGCAAATATTATCGGAGAAAAAATTACGGCGGCGCGCAAGGCGCGCGGCTATTCACAAGCGCAGCTCGGGGAGCTGTTATCGGTAAGCCCGCAGGCCGTGGGCAAATGGGAGAGGGGAGAATCTATGCCCGATATCCTGTTATTTAACACACTCGCAAACGTTTTAGGCGTAGATTTGAATTACTTTTCGGACAGAACCGCGCCCGAAACAGGTTTCTCTGCTGCACCGGAAGAACGCGTGCAGCAGAGCGGAGAAAAAGACAATATAGATGACCCTATAAAAGCCGACACCGACGACGAGGCGGAGGATACCTACGAGGACGGCGGCTTCGAGGACGGCGGAGGCGAGTTCGGCAAAGGGTTCGCCTTTCACGGAAGGCACGGCAGGGACTTCGACGGCGCGGATTTCTCCGCCACCCTCGGCGAATCTATAAAGGATACCGTTAAAAACGCGTACAAGGCCGCGTCGGCAAGGTTAAATATGGGTTCTTCCGCGTGGCGCGATTCGGACTTTTCGGGGCTTAAGAACACAAACGGCAGGTTTTCGTATTCGGACATTGACGATTGCCTGTTTGTCGGCGCGGATTTATCAAAAAGCGCGTTCAAGGGCAACTCCGTTGAGGATTGCGATTTTACCAATGCTGTGCTTGAGGGCAGCAAATTTTTGTTCACCGGCATAAAAAATTGCACATTCAAAGGCGGCGACCTAACGCAGGCGGAGTTCAAAATGACAAGCGTTTTGAAAAACAATTTTTCTAATGTAAAATTTAAGAGTACGGGCATTAAAACCTGCACCTTTAACGGCAATACTCTGTCGGGTGCGGTTTGGGACAAAACGACGTTCAGTTTTTCGCAAATTACCAATGAGGTATTCGAAGGCGATATGACCGAATGCGCGTTTATCGACTGCGATTACAAGAACGTTGAGTTCAAGAACGTGAATTTTAAGGATTGTTTTTTCAAAAACGTTAAGCTGAAGCGCGTGGTTTTCACGAACTGCACGGCGGATGCAATAACTTACGCGTTCTTGAAGAACACCAAAGCCGACCTTACCGGAGTGAGTCTCACGGAGAACAGATAAAATGTTAACAGACATCGCAAACCGTTTTTTAGACTCCGTGGTAGTTCGGGGGAGTAAAAACGCAAAAATAGACTCATTATTGCGCAAATACGGCGCGTATCGCATTTTCGGCGGCGACGGGCGCGCGGACGCTTTTGCAAAGGCGGTAAACAACGGTATTCAAGGCTTTTGCCGCAATATCGATGCCTTTGCTTTACGATTTGTTTATTTCTTTTCGACCGTTATCACCCCTATTTTCGCAATGCTCCGGGTTTTTTAGCCGGAAACCGATAGCTTCGAAAACAGAAAAGCGACGGATAATCTCCGCCGCTTTTCATTTATGCGACTCTGAATATTCTTCCTTTTACAAGAAAGAAAAGCGGTAACTCAATACCGCAATCAAGGTTTTTGCTTACGCTAAGGACTGTACTAAATCAGCAAATATGCAATGCCGGCGGCATCAACGGCCTCTTTACCCTTGGTGAGTAAATCAAGCGTTTTGTCCTTTCCTAAGTCAAAAAGCTTTATCAGAAGCTCTTGACCTCCGGGGATGTGCCACGTAATAAGGATTATTGCCGCGGCGACTACTACACCGATAATGAAACCTAATGTGAATTTAATCATTTTATTCTCTTGCAATTATATGCAATTATTTGTCCGTTTATCTACCGTTATCCGCAAATTTGCGCAACCGGCTATTTTTTTGCGTCGTCCTCAGGCTTCGGCGTTTCAAGAACGTACGCCATACTCGGGTCGTACTGATACAAGGGCTGCCCTTGGTTCACATACGGCACAACAATAAAGGGCATATACGGCGCGGCAGGCGCGGCTGCGGGAGCATCGTCAAGGACGTACAACACGGTATCGTCGGGGATTGGCTCTTGAGGAACCTCGTCAACCGTTACCGGCTCTGCGACTTCCTCGGCAGGAGCCGAAACAATATCGACGTCAAGCTCGTTTGCCTCGGACTTCTCCTCCGCGGGTCTGTTTTTGCCGTACAACTTTCTTAATTGCTCGACAAACTCACCGCGTTGTCTTTCGCTTCCGCACTTAACGCAATACGCCGTGTCTATGCCGTTTTCGCTTCCGCAAGCAGGACATATGTATTTTAATTCTGCACGGGTCGGAATTTTTGCCTCTTCTACGTTGTCGCCCATAATACAGTTTATTTTAGAACGGAATAGCCCCTATATGCAAGTACCATTTTTTAGCGAGCATCCCACAAGCCGCCCCTCTCCCAAAGAAACGCAAAATGGTATAAAATAGATATATGCACACGCTGCTTATTGTGGACGACGAATATTTCGTACGGGAGGGATTAAAGTCCACAATTAATTGGGCTGCGTGCGGCATTACCGTTGTAGGCGAGGCAACTAACGGCAAAGACGCGCTGCAAAAAGTGGCGGAGTTTTCTCCCGATATCATTATCAGCGACATTAAAATGCCGGTAATGAACGGTATCGTTTTTATCGAGGAACTGAACAAAATTAAATTTGACGGCGAAATCATACTTTTAAGCGGCTACAGCGACTTTGATTTTGCTCAAAAAGCCATCGAAAGCGGCGTTTTTGCATACATCTTAAAACCTCTCCGAAACGAGGTTATAATCGAAAAAGTAAAGGATGCCGTAAAACATTTAGAAAAAAAACGCGGCGAACAAAGCATTCTTAACAGCTTTTTACAGGACTCGAACCTTCTAAAACAAAAGCTTCTCGCGGACTGCGCGAACGGCGTTTTACCCGAGAGCGAGGCGGCGACAAAAATTAGGTTGTTCGGTGCGACGCTTATCACAAACGGGTTTGTCATTGTCGGAACAGCGGGAGAGTCGCAATCTTCCGCAGGACAAACGCCGCTGCTTACGCTTGCCGGCGGCATATTAGACCGCTTAAAAGACGAACGGAACAAGTGCTTTTGCGTTGAGGACTTGTCGGGATTCAAAATTATTACCGAGGAAGACTCGCAAGAAAAGGTTCACCGCATCGTTTTGAACGCTCTCGAAGCGTACGAGGCGGAAAACGGCTGCCCGGCATCTGTCGGAATAAGCGTGCGGTTTGAAACCTTCACGGGAT
>JAISKW010000071.1 GCA_031260775.1 Christensenellaceae bacterium | reverse complement strand
ACGTTTCCGCCGCGCCCGACAATCAAAACGGGTGCGGTTTTTGTGTAAAAAAGGATTGAATTACTTATGAAAATAATTGTTGATGCGTTCGGCGGTGACAATTCCCCGAGCTCTGTAATTAAAGGAACGGTTGCGGCACTTGACGCAAAAAAAGGCTTTTCGGTCGTTTTAACCGGTGACGAAAAAACTACACGCGACCTTTTAACCGCTGAAAATGCGGATTTTTCGCGCATTGAAATCATTCACGCGCCGGAAATTATCACCTGCGAGGAAGCTCCCGCAACCGCCGTTAAGGCAAAAAAGAACTCCTCAATCGTAAAAGGCTTCGAAGCGTTGAACACCGACCCCGACGCCGCGGGCTTTGTATCGTGCGGAAGCACCGGCGCGGTATTAACCGCCGCGATAATGTACACAAAGCGTATCGGAAACATCCGCAGAGCATCCCTAACCCCCGTTTTGCCGACAATTAAGGGCGGAAACGTGGTGCTGATTGACAGCGGAGCAAATCCCGAATGCACCGCCGATATGCTTCTGCAGTTCGCAAAAATGGGCAGCGTTTTCGCCGAAGCGGTTTTGGATATTAAAACTCCGCGCGTTGCGATTCTTTCGAACGGCACCGAGGACTTAAAAGGTAACACCCTTGTTAAGGAAGCGTTCGCGCTTATTAAAGAGGACGCCTCGTTAAACTTTATCGGGCAAACGGAGGGTCGCGATATTATGAGCGGCAATATCGACGTTGTCGTAAGCGACGGATTTTCGGGCAACATCGCGCTGAAATCAAGCGAAGGCGTGGCACTGGGAATGTTCGATATCATTAAACAAAACATAATGGCGGGAGGTCTGCGTGCAAAAATCGGTTATTTATTCCTCAAACCCGCATTAAAGAAGGTCGCCAAGACGATGGATTACAACGAAAAAGGCGGCGCGGTTCTTTTGGGGCTAAACAAATTAATCATAAAAGGACACGGCGCAAGCGGCGATAAAGCCGTGAAATCCGCAATTTTACAAGCCGTTAATTATGCCGAGTCCGACTTAGTCGGGCGCATAACCAAGGCGTTTATAAGTTAGACAATTATGCTTGATATCGGAAAATTTAATTGCGATACGTTTCTTTTCGATTTGGACGGAACGATATACAACGGCGAAATCCCCATAGGCGATGCCGTTGCGTTTTTACACGCGCTCGACAAAGCGGAGAAACAGGTTTTTTTCCTCACAAACAATAGCAGTAAAAGCAAGCAAGAATATATCGACAAGCTTATCCGCGTAGGGTATACCCCTCGGCGCGAGCAGATTATTTCTTCGTTAGACGCGGCAATTTATGTGTTAAAAACGCAATACGCAGGCAAAACCGTCTTTCCTCTCGCAACGCAAGGCGCGATTAGCGAGATTAAGGCAAGCGGAATCAAAGTCGCAGAATTGCGCGAGCCCGCCGACGTCGTCGCGCTTTGCTTAGATACCGAAGCGGTATATTCGCGACTTTGGTACGCTAACGTGCTTTTGACCGAAGGCGTGCCGTATATCGCAACCCATGCCGACTTATTTTGCCCTTCCGATAAGGGCAATATGCCCGACGTAGGCGCGTATATCGCGTTTTTCAAAGCCGGAGCGCAACGCGAGCCCGACCTCGTATGCGGCAAGCCGAACAAACCGGTAATCGACTATGTTTCGTCGCTTATTTCCACCCCTAAAGACCGCGTTTTAATGTGCGGCGATAGGCTTTATACCGACATTCTTTTCGGCATAAACGCCGGCTACAAAACGCTGCTTGTGTACTCGGGCGACTCGCAACCGGGCGACGAAGCGATATACAATATCTACCCGACTTATACGGCGGAGAGTCTATAATATGTTTGGATATGTCAACATTGATAGACCAAACATCCTGTTTAAGGACTACAATCTCTACAAAGCGTATTATTGCGGTCTTTGTAAAACGCTCGGAACGCGGTACAGCCTGAAGGCGCGGTTTTCGGTAAACTACGACATAACGCTGTTGACATTGCTTGCCCACAACTTTCAAAAAACCGAGTGTCAAATCGCTCACGAACGGTGCATTGCGCACCCCGTCGGGCGCAAGTTTTGCGTGGTGCAAAACGATGCCGTGCAGGAAATTGTCGCGGACATTAACATAATTCTCGGTTGGTACAAGCTATGCGACAACGTAATTGACGGCGAGACGAAATATAAGGCGGTAAAAGCCGTTTTCGCAAGAGAGTTCAAAAAAGCAAATGCGCGCCTCCCCGAGGTTGCTGAGGCGGCAAGGTTCGGTTACGAAAGGCAATGCAAAATGGAGGAGCGTGCGAAATCCGCGCCGATGGATAACGAGGCGGCAATCAAAGCTTATGTTTTACGCCTATCGGCCCCGTTTTCGGAAATTATGGTGGCTGCCGGCATTGCGGCATGCAAAAGTGCGGACGACGGACTAAAGCGGCTTTTACACGATTTAGGCGCGTGGGTTTACATCGTCGACGCCGCCGACGACCTCTACGAGGACACGAAAAACAAGAAATTCAACCCCTTTAACCGCGAGGGGCAGGTGTTAACCGACGGGTTCAAGGCAATAATTAAAAATATCGCATTTGAAACACTCTCGTTATTAGAGCATAATATAAGGTGTGAGTATGATGCGATGGACATCACCGTTGCCGAGGGGTGCCTGTCAAATGTTATATATCTCGGATTATCGGCAAAGCGGGAGGAGGTTCTTAGCCGTATAGGCGAGGAAAAAATCAAAAAACCCAAGCTCAGGTAGGGGTTAAATTAAAAACGCAATGAGGGATTCATTTGAAATATTCAACCTTAACAAGGATACCGCGACTAAAGACGAGCTTTACACGGCTTATAGGGCTGCAATAGCCGACTATGAGTTCAAGCGGTTCGAACCGGGCGAGGTCGGCACGGAGGCGTGCGAAAAGCTTGATGAATTCAAAAAGTACTACAACGACTGCAAGCAAAGCATAGACGTTCGCGAAGCCGTAAATACGCAAAAAGCAACCGACGAGCAATATTATAAAAGCGCGGATACTCAAAGTTATTTTACGGGCGGCAACGCGTATAACCGCAGTTCAAACTCGCAAAGCTCAAGCTACGGCGCGGCGGCGGATTTCAACTCCGTTTCGGCACTGATTAAGAAAAGCGACCTCGATAGTGCGCAAAAGGAATTAAATTCAATTTCGGGCAGAACCGCAGAGTGGCATTATTTGCAATCGGTAATCTACTATAAGCGGCATTGGACGGCGGAATCTAAGCAGGAATTGAACCTTGCTGTTGAAATGGAGCCGACAAACCCGAAATATTCGAGCGCGTACCGCAAAATGTCGGCGCAAGGCGCGCAGAACGGTAACGGCAGCTACACTTACGGGAGCGGACAACAGGGCGGCGAAAAGCGGTCGTATCAAGCGGACGATTGGGATAATTATGACAACCGCCGTTCGTACCGTAACGAGTCGGACTACCGCAGGGGAAGCAGTACAAATACCGCTTGCAACTGCTGTACGGCACTTTGCTGCGCCGATACATGCTGCGAATGCATGGGCGGCGACTGCATTACTTGCTGTTAGATTGATACGGGAGCAAATACTTATGCGTTGTTTGTCACCCTGCGGCTTCGCGCGGAATAACAACGTAATCAGCCGTCCGCTCTCTTTAATACTAAAGAATTTCCGAAAGGAATAAAATATACAAATATATGAGTAAAATAATTATTGCAGGAGCCGGAATCGGCGGATTAGGAGTAGCGGCTGAGCTTGCTAAGAAAGGTCACGACGTTACCGTTTACGAAAAGGGTACATACTCGTCGCTTGCCTACGACTGGCACGACGATATGGAGGAGCAGGTCTACGACGGCGGCTTACTTGAAAAGCCCGACCCCTCAATTTACTTCAAAAAGCGTCCTTGGGCGTTCGTATCACCGTTTTCGGTTGCCACAACTCTCGTTCGTCAACCCGAACCCGACCTTGACCTTTCGACAAGAAGAACCGAATTTTCGCAGTTCCTTGCCGACCGTGCAATTAAAGCCGGAGCGAAAATCGTTTACGGTGTAGCCGTTCAAGCCCCTATCATTAAGGACGGAAAGCTCGTCGGCATCAAAACCGACAAGGGCGATTTCACCGCCGATTTAATCATCGACTGCTTAGGCGCGTACTCGGCAATAAGAACGCAAGTTCCGGCGGCATGGGGCATTCAAAACGCCGTCAACGAGGACGAAATGTTTTACGTATGGCGCGGATTCTTCGACCGTAAAGAGGGCGTACCCGGCGATGCGGACGGCTTAACCAACAAGGTTTACTTAAAGCATCTCGGCAATGTCGGCATCAGCTGGTGCATTGACGACGGTCACGAGGTTGATATTCTCGCCGGTTTAGTCGGCGGCAACACGCAAGAACACGTTGATACGGTTATTGCCGAGCTTAAAAAAGAACATCCGTTTATCGGCGACAAAATTGTACGCGCAGGCGGCTTCTACCGTATTCCCGTACGCCGTCCGTTGACGCTTATGGTTGCGGATAACTACGCGGTTATCGGCGACGCGGCGTTTATGACAATCCCCTTACTCGGTTCGGGTCTTGCTTCGGGCATTTACGCAAGCCGCATTTTGGCGGACGCTATCGAAAACGCAAACGGCGATTACACCGCGGCAAAATTATATCCCTATCAAGTTGCGGTTTATAAAAAGTTCGGCGCGGTACACGCCGGCGTAGACTACATTAAGAATTGGCTCTTGAACACCGAGTGCGACCGCATTAACAAGGTAATGAACTCGGGGCTTATTGCCGAAAAGGATTTAATTAAGGTTTCGAAAGGCAGAATGTTGTTTATTCCTATCGGCGAGCTTCTCGGAAAAGCTGCAAAGGGCATCAAAATGCCGGGCATTTTGTTGGAACTCAACGATATGCTTATGAAGCATCACAAAGCGTATAAGTTAGGGCTTAAGGTTCCCGAGACATACGATTTGGCGGTCAACGCAAAGTGGGCGGCGAAGCTTAATAACGTTTTCAAAAAGTAGTCGGCGTTAGTTTTTCAATATTAAAAGGAACGCATTTAACTTGCGTTCCTTTTTTGTTGCCGCTTAGTGAAAGCTACAGCCATTTGCCGTCTGAAAAGTTGTAGATGAGTTCCTCCGCGCTTGAGTTCGAGTTAAGCACGGTATCGGCGAAGGTATCGCTGATAATAGGACGGATATAAACGCGTACGTCGTCGCGGTTCTCGTACATAGTTTCGATTTCATCCCACGTGACGTAGCTTAGATTGAACGCGCCTTCGGGCTCGTCGCTGTCGATAATATCAATAATATCCTCAAGAGTTCTTTCCTTATCGTTCAAATCATCTCGGAATATTGTGACTTTTTGGTAATTATTGACGATTTTCTCCTCGCCTTTCCAAAGATATGTGACGGGAGTGGGGTCGATGTAGCGGTATTCCCCGACGGTATCGGAAATTAATGCGCCGCCAATATAGCGGTTTAAGGTGACCTCATAAGCGGCAGGGAGGGCGATACGTTCGATATCGAAAACGCTTAAGGCTTCGTTTGATATTTTGTTTTCGTTTTTGCCGACCGCCGTAACGCGAATCTCGAAATAGCCTGCACGGCGGGAAATAGGAACGTAGCTTACGGGGAGGAGCTTGCCGTTAAGCTCGCGCAAATTGTAGTCGATAAAATAGCTTTGATCGGGGCTGTTGCGGTATTGCACCTTGTACCCTTCCGCGCCTCTTATGTCGTCCCAATCGATAATAATAGTATCGTTGGTGGACAAGTCGTAATTGATACTCACCGTAGGAGTTTTCAGCTTCGAAAGCGCGTAACCTAAAATGCCTCCGATTGCGCCGAGAACTACGGTAATGCAAACGCAGATTATGATAATTTTTTTCTTTTTTGGGGTCATATCGCTATTATGATTATATTATATAACGGAAATCCGAATATGTATCGTCCGAATTATGTCAAAATATCTTAAACTAAGCAGTAGTATCCCGCGTCAAGCTTGGCAATAACGCCGTCGCACTCGATTTTCATAAGCAGGGTATTCAGCATTGCGGGAGGGATTCCCGTATTACTCACGAGGTCGTAATAGTGCGCTTTACCTTTTTGCAAATAAGCGGTAACACGCGCTTCGTCCGAGTCGAAGGGATACGATTCGCGCCGCTTTTCGTTAGTGAAAACCGTAAGGTTCAAATCGTCTAAAACGTCTTGCGGCGACAAGGTGATTTTCGCATCGCCTTTCAAAATCAACGTGTTTCCGCCGATTCCGCTTTCGCTTATTATCTCATGCGGCACGGAATACACGCCGCGGTTAAGCCTATGCGCTACCTTTACCGTTGAAAGCGTGCCGCTATTTTTTCCGCATTCGATTACAACTGTCGCCTCCGACAATGCGGCAATTATACGGTTGCGCTCGGGAAAGCGGTACCTATCCGGAGGCGTACCGGGAGGATACTCCGAAATGAGCAGCCCCGTTTCCTTTAATTGCTTGAATAATGTGTAGTTTTTTACCGGATAAACGATGTCAATCCCCGCGCCTAATACGCCGATAGTTTTCCCGTTCGCCTCGTTCGCGCCGGTATGCGCGCTGCCGTCGATACCGGCAGCCAACCCCGAAACTACCACAATGCCGCTCTGGGCGAACGTCCGTCCGTATTTTTCGCCGACAAATAAACCGTATTTCGTGGGCATCCGCGTGCCGATTACCGAAATCGAAGGTTGCGACAACAACTCAATATTCCCCGCGCAGTACAAAATAATCGGATAATCCGACAAATCGTAAAGGTTTTCGGGGTATTTTTCCTCGCCTTCAAAAATGACGGTTACGCCTCTTTCGACATACTCGGTCGCTAAGGAAAAGACTTCGTTATCGGTGACGTCCTTCAGCTCCGTCAGTTTTGCAGTGAGAGTCTTGCCTAAAACTTTTTCGGCGTTACGGATGCCCTCCTCGGTATTCAAGGACTCCAAAACCGCGCTAACACCGTTGTGACGAAGTGCCGCAAGCGCAACCCTCGGCAGCACGACCTTGCTTGCCAAATACAATAATATTAAATTTTCCTTACTCTGCTTGCTCATTATCTTTTATAGCGCGCAATGACTTTTTAGTCCTGTTCCAATCCTGTAGTGAGTAAATTATGAGCCCCGCGATTGCCGCGCCTAATATAATAAAAACTGTGTCGAAATTAACTATTTTCAAAAATGACAAGACTGTCAGAGTCAATGCGGCAAGCCCGATTATTAGCGATGCGACGTTGATTTTAACTGGCTTTGTCAGCTTGATTGCGGCATTCAAAATTAGCGCGGCGACGCATGCACGGATTCCGTTAAAAGCGTACGCAACGATTTTATTGTCCTTGTAGCCGACGCCAAATATACTTATCAACAGAATTACGGCAACGGGAGCAAGCATAACGCCGACGGACGCCGCCAACGCGCCCCAAAATCCCGAAACTTTAGCGCCGGCATAAGTCGCGCTGTTCAGGGCAAGCGCGCCGGGGGTACTTTCGGCAACGGCGATAAGGGTGGATAATTCTTCGTCCGAAAGCCACTTCTTTTTTTCGCAAAGCTCGCGCGAAAGAAGCGGAAGCATTGCGTAGCCGCCGCCGAACGTCACCGCGCCCAACTTAAAAAACACCCAAAATACCTCGGCAGTCAGGTGTATTTTGCTTTGCTGTTGTTGTTTTTTTTCGGAATCTTCTTCCATTTGTCACCCCGCGCAGAGTCGCAGGGTTCAATTTTAATAATATATCGATTCTGCGATTTCGCGCGAGTCGCAGGGTTCAATTTTAATGATATATCGATTCTGCGATTTCGCGCGAGTTACAACGCTGTTGTCCGCTATCAAAAATTATTCTTCATCTTCCTCGGGGAGAATCGCGTTATGGTATACGTTTTGAACGTCGTCGTTTTCGTTGAGGGCGTCTATAAGGCGCAAAACGCTGTCGGTTTTGCCTTGAGGATCGATTTCGGTGTCGGGGCAAAGCTCGGTTTCCTCCGAAAGGACTTTGATTGCCGCCTTGCGGAGTGCTTCCGCTACCGTGTTGACGTCGACGGGCGAAGTGTAAATTTCGAAAACGTCGTCGTCTTCTAAAATATCGTCCGCGCCGGCGTCTAAAGCGATTTCCAACGCGTCGTCTAAGGTTCTTTTGCCTTTTTCGGCGATGATTACGCCCTTGCTTTTGAACAAGTACGAAACGCAACCGCTCGTGCCTAACGCGCCGCCGAATTTATCGAAGTAATGGCGAACGTCCGCCGCCGTACGGTTTTTATTGTCGGTTAAACACTTTACGATAACCGCAACGCCGCCTGCCGCATAACCCTCGTAGGTCATTTCCTCGTAATCCGCGCCGCCGTCCGCGCCGCTCGCCTTTTTAATGGAGCGCAAAATGTTGTCGTTAGGCATATTGTTAATTTTTGCCTTGTCGATAACCGCTTTCAGACGGAAGTTCGATGCCGGGTCCGCGCCGCCCGTCTTAACCGCAACGGCGATTTCGCGCCCGAGCTTTGTAAAAATACTGCCGCGCGCCGCGTCGGTCTTACCTTTTTTTAACTGTATGTTGTGCCACTTGCTATGTCCGCTCATAAAATTTTAATTCAGTACTACTATTATAATATTAAATTGCGGAAGATTGGTAATTTATTTTTAATGTTATAATTTTATTTGTTGATAAACGTATTAGACAAATCAATATTCAACCTAATTTCTGCGGGAGAGGTGGTTGAAAACCCCGCGTCCGTCGTCAAGGAAATTGTTGAAAACGCCTTAGATGCCGGCGCGTCGGCGGTAATTATCTCGGTTAAAGGCGGCGGTATCGAGGAAATTGAAATTGCCGACAACGGCTCGGGCATCCCCAAAGACGACCTCTTAAAAACTATTTTGCCCCATGCCACAAGCAAAATCTCCGTCGCTTCCGATTTAGACGCTATTAAAACCTTGGGTTTCCGCGGTGAGGCACTTGCAAGCATTGCGGCGGTTTCGGACTTTTCGCTTGTTTCCCGTCACGCCGACAGCCATCTGTCCTATAAATTATCGCTCGATAACGGCGCGCCGAAAATCTCGGAAACGTCGGGCGATGTCGGCACAAGGGTTACGGTGAACAATCTTTTTTTCAACGTTCCTGCCCGATATAAGTTCTTGAAAAAGCCCGTTTACGAGGAGGGTTACGTCACCGCGCTTGTAAAAAAATTCGTATTAACCCGTCCGTTCGTAGCGTTTACATACTATCTGAACGGCAAACTCGCGCTGAAATCGGACGGCACTGGGCTTACAAACGCGCTGTCTACCGTTTATAAAATCGAAAACAGCAATTTCTTAAGCGTTTACCGCGAGGAAAACGGCGTTAAATTGAGCGGCTATATTGCCGTACCAGCGTTTACAAAATCCACCCGCGAGGGGCAAATAATTTCGGTCAACGGCAGAATTGTCGAGGATTTGTCCGTATCTTCCTCCGTTCAAAACGCGTTCGCCGATAGGCTTATGACCCGTACCTTCCCGATTTTCGTTTTGGAAATCACGCTTAATGAAAACTCTGTCGACGTAAACGTTCACCCGAATAAGAAGCAAGTTAAATTCGAAAATGCACGCTCAGTGCTTTCTCTTGCCTACGGAGCCGTGCAGGAAGCCCTCAACGAATACGAGGAAAAACTGAAAAAAGAGTTGTTCGGTAATTCCGAAGAAAAACCGTTCAAAGTTATTTCGGGTGACCCTGCATCGCAATTAGGCACCCCGAATGATGATTTATCTGCGGATGATAAAATGACGGTTTTCGGTTTGTCCGATACCGTAACGCTTGCCGACAGGGGCGTGGGGTTCAAGAACCTCCGTTTCGATTTTGCGAAAGAGGACGTTCCTATGTCGTTTGAAAAGTTCCCTGACTACTTTACAAGGCAAATGGAAACCGGGAACGTTACCGCCGAGCCGCAACGCCCGTCGAACGACGTTTCAAATGCAACATATAAAACGATAGGTCAGGCGTTCGCGACATATTTATTTGTGGAGTGCGGCGACGAGTTATATATAATCGACCAGCATGCCGCGCACGAAAGGCTGTTGTTCGACGAGCTTGTAGCGCATGCGGATGCAAATACCGCCGAAACACAACCGCTTTTATTGCCCGTTGAATACCCGGTTGGCGCGGAATTTTCGCAAAAATTGACCGATGCGGAGCGTGAATTTGTGCGGCTCGGGTTTGTTCTCCGTATTGAAAACGACTCCGTTACATTCTTAGGCGTGCCGACTGCGGCGACGGGAATCGATTTCGGCGCGTTCCTGACAAAGCTCGAAAAGGATTTGGAGGGCGGTTTGCTGTTGTCGGGGATACTCCGCGACAAGCTCGCCCGCGCAGCTTGCCGTGCGGCTATTAAGGGCGGCGACGCGCTCACCCCCTTGCAAGCGGCGCAAATAACGACGAACTTTATTTCGAAAGGAATCCCCTTGCAGTGCCCTCACGGGCGGCCCGTATTCGTAAAATTCGCTAAGCTTGACCTTGAGAAGCTGTTCAAACGCGTATTATAACTTTAGGTTTTTCACTTTATAAATTATCATTATTCAAGCGTGAACAAGGTTTACAGGACAGTTGAATACAACAAAATTTTAGAGTCGGTGGCGGAACGTGCGCAGTCGGACAAGGCAAAGGAAATT
>JAISKW010000154.1 GCA_031260775.1 Christensenellaceae bacterium | reverse complement strand
ATATTATCCTTAATATTTTATTTTATATTATAAAAACAACCAAATGTGATGAAAATCAGAATCTTGTCTTAATGCTTATTCCGCCGTCCGCGTCTTTTGAGGCAATGCCTTTCAACTCATTTTGCACAAAAAATGCGCAATCGCCGTCGGGTTGGGCGGCAAGCTTTAGGGGAACGCCGTTCAAAACAAGCTTTTCGGCGGTTAAAGGGCAGTCGTAACGCGGAAAATTTGCCGAAACGATACTTTCAACCGGCACTAAAAATTCCTCTAAGGATTTTGCCCGTATTCCCTCCTCGGTAAACGAGTTTTCAATAAAAAAGCTGCCGCTTTGTTCTCTTTTGATGTATCGCATAAGCCCCACAGTATCCAAAGCATAAGCAATATCGCGGACTAAGCTTCGGATATATGTGCCGCCGCCGCACGTTACACGCAATGAAAACGCGTTTCCGCCGAGTTCCTCTAAGACTTCGATATTTTCAATTAAAACCTTTTTCGGGGTCAATTCGGCAACCTCGCCTCGCCGCGCTAACTCATAAGCGCGCACACCGCCCACGCTTTTACGGCTGTATTGCGGAGGCATTTGCTCAATTTCACCGAGCATTTTCGGCAAAACTCTTTCGATATCTTCCTTTGAAACTACGGCGTCCGACGTCGCCGTTACAACGCCGCTGCCGTCAAGAGTGTCGGTTTCCTTGCCGAATTCAAATATTGTGTAATATACTTTCCGCTTTTCGATAAAATACGGAAACAGCCGGTTCGCGTTGTCGATTGCCACCGGCAACACCCCCTCACCGAGCGGGTCAAGCGTGCCCAAATGCCCGATTCTCCCGACGGCAAAACCTTTGTCTTTGAGAATATATTTCAAGTGAGTAACCGCGCTTTGCGATGTCACTCCGCCTTTTTTGTTTAAGTTTATGAAAAAATTATTCAATTCTCGTTACGATATGCTGCGCGCTTACGAACATTTTGTAATCGAATCCGGTGCGGATTCCTTGCTCTCTCAAGTACATTTCGTTTGTATTAAAAGCGAGTTCCGGGGTATTGTTCTGCTCGGATAGGTGCGCCAAAACGAAGGTTTTCTTGCCGTCTTTCAAAATTGCTTCGATGCCCTTTGCGCAATCGATATTTTCAAGATGTCCGTGCTTTGAGCGGATTCTTGCCTTCAAATCGTTAGGGTAATTCGGGTTTTTTCTGAGCATTTCGGGGTCGTAGTTCGATTCTATTATGACCTTGCTCGCGCCGTACGTTGCCGCGATAAACTCGTCGGGGAGGTACCCGGTATCCGTGCCGGCAACAATTGTATCCTTCGGGCTTTCGATTCTGAACCCAACATTATGTACGTCGTGCGACAACTGAATCGGATAAATTTTGAACTCTCCTAACGGGAAACTGCCGCACAGAGGGAAGATGTGAGCATTCTCTAAATCTACATAGCCCTTTTGCTCTTCCTCAAGTTTTAGGCGGATTTCGTCCATTGTTTCGTCACAAGCGCAAAACGGAATTTTGTTGCGCACAAGCTGCATCGCCGCCCGTGTGTGGTCGCAGTGCGAGTGAGAAAACAGAACGAACGAAATTTTCTCCATACCGCTCCCGACACTTTTCAGCCGCGTATTCAGTTCTCTGTAAGACAAACCTGCATCTATCAAAAACGAATGCCCTTCGCCTTCTATCAGCATAGAATTGCCTTTACTTCCGCTTGCTAAAACCGTTACTTTCACTTTACTTCATTGATGCAAGAACAATACCGTTTTTAATAAACTCCGCTTTTAAGCTTGCAACGAACGCAAGCGCCTTCGCGCCGTCGCCGTGAACGCATACCGAATCGGCATGGATTTCGATATCCTTGCCCGTCACGGTTTTAACGACACCCTCTTTTACCATACGGATTACGCGCGCAATCGCCTCGGCTTCGTCGGTAATCATAGCTCCCGGTTTGCCTCTCTTAACGAGCGAGCCGTCGTCTTCATATCCTCTGTCGGCGAAAACCTCGCTGCGGAATTGAAGTCCTAAGTCCTTTGCGGCGGTGAGCATCGCACTGCCGGCAAGTCCTAACAAAATAAGACTGTCGTCAACGGCTTTCACTCCCTCGCATATCGCTTTAGCAAGCGCATAGTCCTTGCCCGCTTGATTGTACAGCGCGCCGTGCGGCTTAACGTGTTGCATTTTAATACCGTTGGCAACGCAGAACGCGTTCAGCGCGCCGACCTGATACATAACGGAGGCTTTTGCTTCGTCGGGCGAAACGTCCAAAACGCGCCGTCCGAAACCGACTAAATCGGGGTGCCCCGGGTGCGCTCCGACGGCGACGTTCAAAGCCTTGCAAGTTGCCACGGTTTTTGCCATAACAAGAGGGTCACCGGCGTGGAAACCGCACGCCACATTTGCCGAGGTTATGTTCTTTATAACCTCCGTATCGCTGCCGATTGTGTATGCGCCGAAGCTTTCGCCGAGGTCGCAATTTAAGTCAATTTTCATCTTTAATTATTATAATACCGCATACGAAAATGTTAATTACCGAGTGATTAATTTTTGCTTCAATGCGTAGAGCTTGTCGGATAAATCCACCTTGTATTCGTGCGGATTGATGAGCCGCTTATACTCGTCTTGAAACTCCCCCTTGCGCGCTTTATGGTAGGCGGAAATTTCCTGCACCGACGGGTTACGGTAAACCTGCACGCCGTTTTTGAAAACCTGCACTTGCAAGGAGCGCATTGTGTAGCCGGCGATTGTCGCCGTTTTCCACCGCTCGGTCGGGTGGGTTAAGGTCAGCGGTTTTTCGGTATTGAACTTCTCGTTTTCAAGCGCAATTACGTCGGCATAAGCGAAACCGTCCTTGTCGTAAATCCTATAAGTTTTCTTTAATCCGGGATTAGTAATCTTAATTTGGGTATCGCTAAGCTTAATTTTGGGAGTCAACAACCCGTTTTCGTCATATATACCCGCCATTTTGTAAACACCGCCTAAGGAGGGGATACTAAAGGAAGTTATAAGTTTTGTACCGATGCCCCACACGTCGATTTTCGCGTCTTGCGCGTGGAGACTCATTAAAATTTCCTCGTCAATGTCGCCGCCGCCGAAGATTTTTGCGTTTTCGAAGCCGGCTTTATCGAGCATATCGCGCGCTTTTTTCGAAAGATATGCGAGGTCGCCGCTGTCTAAACGGATGCCGACGGGGGTGTAGCCTTTTGCGCGCAGTTCCTTAAAAACCGTGATTGCGTTAGGTATGCCGCTTTTAAGAGTGTCGTAGGTATCAACTAAAAGCAGGGTGTTTGCAGGATAAATATCGGCGTATTTTCGGAAGGCTTCAAGCTCGGTTTCGAAGCTCATAATCCACGAATGCGCCATAGTGCCGGTAGGTTTAAGGTTAAAACTTTTCGCGGCGAGGACGTTGGAGGTTGAAACGCAACCGCCGATAACCGCCGCCCGTGCGCCGTAAATGCCGGCATCGGGGCCCTGAGCGCGGCGCAAGCCGAACTCCGCAACGCCGCCGTGTGACTCTTGCGTAATGCGCATCGCTTTTGTTGCAATAAGAGTCTGATGATTGATGATTGTTAAGAGGGCTGTTTCAACGAATTGCGCCTCGCCGAGGGGGGCAACGACCGTTAAGAGCGGCTCGTAGGGGAACACAATTTCGCCCTCGCGCACGGCGTAAATGTCGCCGCTGAATTTGAAGTCCTTGAGGGATGCAAGAAAGCCGTCGTCGAAGACGTTAAGGCTTTTGAGGTAGTTTATTTCTTCTTCGCCGAAGTGCAAATTGTTGATATATTCGCAAGCCTGCTCAAGCCCCGCCGCAACGGCGAGTTCCAAGCCCGGTTGAGGACGGTAAAACAAATCGAAAACGGCGTTGAACTTGTCCTTGCCGAGAATGTGGTATCCGTTCCACATCGATAGTTCGTATAAGTCGGTTAAAAGCGTTAAGTTCCGCATACTGATATTTTATCGCATTTTCAGCGAACATCTAATTATCGGGAGGCGGATAATTGCGCTGTCATTCTGAGCGAAGTCGCGGAATCTATGCTTTTCAAGGATTGTCCCCCGCGATTGCACGCAGGGTGACGAACAATGCGCTGCTCGTCCGCAGCTGAGGCAATGACAAAAAACTGCCCAAATTCGGTTTTGCACACAAGCATTGAACCGCCCGCGCTTATAATATAAAATAATTAAGTATATCTGCGTGTGCGCGCACAAGTAGATTATATTTATATGCGTAATCAACGGTTTTGCAGTTTCAAAGGTCTAAAACGGGCGGTATTGGTTCTGATTGCGGCGGTTTTTGCCGTCGCCGGGCTTGCCGCGTGCAAGGGCTCGTCCGACTCTCTTGTTAAAAGCATTTCGCTCGAAAGCTATCCCCGGCTTAACTATGTCAGGGGTGAGAGCTTTTCGCTCGATAACTCGCTCCTTCGCATAGAGTACGATTCCGGCGCGGTGGTATTGCAGCCGCTCACTTCCGAAATGGTTTCGGCATACGACAAAAACCATATCGGTACGCAGGTACTGCAGGTCTACTTCGCCGGCAAAACGACGGGTATGACGGTGCGCGTTGCCGAGCCGGTGCTGTCACTCACCCACGGGAGGGAAACGATAAGTACTTATGTTGACGGCGCGGGCGAAGTTCAACAGCGCAAGGTTCTGTTGCCCGTTTTCCCTTTTATTGCCGAGGGCGCGTCGTTCAAGAGCAATTATATCGAGGGCGAGGCGTTCGATTATGAATCGCTTAGATTGGAGGTTTGGTACCGCGACTTCGATGAGCCGGTTATTTATGCCGTTGAGGAAAACTGGGTTACGGGCTTCAAGAGCGAAACCGGTACCGATTTGGACGTAATGATTACCTTCCCTTACGGTGGCAGTTACGAGCAGGTTCTTTTGAAACAAGCCGGCGACCCCGAAGGAGCAAGAACTCTGCCGCCTATTAAGGTTATATCAAGAACGCTCACCGGTATGGCATTTGAAACGTACCCCTCGAATTTAATATATTTCACCGGCGAAACGCGGATTGTTTACGACACCGACCTCAATCTAAATAACGCCGCCGTTCATTTATCGTACGATAACGGCAAAAGCGAGGTCGTAGAGCTTTCGAAACTTGTTGGAGCGGTAACGACGTGCGATTTTTCGACGGCGTCGGACAAGGTTCCCGTTTTGGTTAGATATTCGTATAACGGAGGCGAAACCTTCGAGCTGCGCTTCGACGTTAAAATTGTAAAACCCGACATTACGAACGCAAGAATTTCCGCGGGTATTTTGCCCCCTCAAATTGTCGGAGGAACGCTGAACGTTACAGGCGTTTCGTACTTATATAATACCGCGCTCACTAAAAACGATTACTCGGCAAGCATCGCCGATTGCCGCTTCGAAAGCGATAATTTGGACGAAAACAACGTTTGGAAGAACTACGGGCCTACCGAATTGAGAGTTTACTTTAACGTAAAGGACAGAAACGGCGTCCCTACGGGAATTTACTCCGAAACCCCGCTCGTTTTGAGCTTTAACGTCAACGACAAGAGCGTTTCGGACATTGAGGTAGGCAAAATTGTATTAGACGGCACGGAGGAAACGTTCGCGAGAATAACCGAGGTTTACACGGGCGTTATTTATAACCCGTCGGAGGAGTGGACGTTAAAGGTCTCGTACAATAACGGCGAAATAGATTACGTGCCTGTTAACACAACTACACTGACCGAAAACGGCGGATATCTATCCACGGTGCTGTCGTTCGGCGCGGGCGACGTCGGGCGGAAGAACTACACGGCGGCGTTCAACGGCGGCAGATATATTGGCTCTTCACCCTTTAATTTTGACGTCGTTAAAACCGCGTTGAACAGCGAAACTACCGGATTTATCCGCATGGACGGCGAGGTCTTTAACACCGTTACGAGTCTTATCGCGACAACTAATTCGGACATAAGCGTTCTTGCCGAGCAAATTGCGGAACTGTATTGTGCGCCGATTACCAATTCGGGAGAGGTTCTTCCGTACATAAAAATCACATTGAACGATATCGTAGGCTTCGATTCGTCGTCCGCCGGCAAAAAAACCGTGCAAATAAGGGTTCTTTCAACGGGGCTTGACGAGGAGCTTTTGGATTTTCCGCTTACGGTTATAGAGGGCGTTGAGCAAATTATCATCTTGTCGCCGCCCTCCGTCGGAACGCCTATAAATCCCTACTACGTGTATAACCCGCAAGACCCGTCACTTTCGGTTTCGACAACCAACGTGAGGAACGAAAGATACGGTAAATATGCGTTTAATCTCGCGGGATTGATGCTTTACGTCAAGTACTCGGGGGTGGATTGGGTCACGGAAGCGTTCACTGCGGACACGGTATCGGCGGACTGGGAAATAACCGTCACCGATAAAAAGAGCGGCGCGGAGGAGTTCCCCGCAATTAAGAACGGCGCGAGCGGCGATATCAGAGGGTTGTTTTTGTACTTTACGCACGGCGACGGAATTAAAGTTGTAACGATAAACCATACGGCAAATAAGAATCTTTCGGCATCGTTTGAGATTTCGGTCACGGATAAGATTGCGAGGACGGAAAGTACGGATAACGGGCCGGGACAGCTGAAAATCACACTGTTCAAGCGTCCCGAAACGGGTTCTTTGGCGGGTGCGCAGGATACCGACGTCGAAATTACGCAGTCGTTAGGAACATATCCCCGCGGCGCAAACTTCGACCCGACAAAGTATTACTTCAAAGCTATTTACGAGAACGGCAAGACGAAAATTATCGAAATGAGCGGAGGGAGGCATGAAAATGCAGTTTATCCGTCGGAGTATGAGGTCGTCGAGAACAATGCGGCGGCGGGAATCACCGCATTCAGCTCGTATTTGCCCAACAGCCCTACATATAACTTGGTTCTTAACTTGCCCGATACGACTACCGCTTTGGTCGATATCACGTTTGTGCAAAACTATTTTGATTATTCCGACGCAATAAGGGTAATCGGCGATTTATTCTTAACCATTTCGGAGAACACTCCCGCGGAAAATCCGTTCAGAATGCTTAGGAACCCCGACAAGCTTGTTTATGCCTCAACCGACGACATTATTATGACGTTTACGCAGTCAACGGCGTTCCAAGCGTTGGACGGCGCGGTGTTCGTGTTCTATTATGCGAACGGCAGCATTGAAACGCTTCCCTTCGGCGCGGGCTACGAAGGCTCGGGAATAACGGTAGGTTGGGTCAACGACGTGCTGCCTCCGTCGGTTACGGGCAGGGCCACGGCAACGGTAACGTATTTATCGTACATTCTTTATGTGGAATTCGCCGTTACCGACGTTAAGCCTATGGGCGTCAGGTGGAGCTTGGAAACGGGTACGGAAATCCCCGTAATCGAGTCGTTAACCGTCGGTACGGGTATACTGACCCCGGCAGAGTTGCAAAATCTTGACGCTTTATTAGGGCGTAAATTAGAGTTTTTATACACCGACGGCAAGTACGGTAACGCGGTTTACTTAACCGAAATATTCAACGGTCACGTTGTCGAGTCGGTGGAGGAATACAAGCGTTCGTACGAATATTATCTTACGAATTACGACCGCTATGCGACGGGTACGCAGTATCCTTATATTGCGTTTAAGGCGGACGGCGAGGAAACGGGTATAAGGCTTCCTATTGTCGTAAAGCTTCAGCCGCGCATGGTAACGGGTATAGAACTGCCCGATTTAGGGCTCGTTCAGATTTCGCAAGGGCAGGAATTGCCCGTTACTCAAATAGTTTTGCGCATTAACTATTCGGGCGGAACAATGGTACAAACGGTTCTCAAGGACGAAAACGCCGTAATCAGCGCGGAAAATACCGAGGGATACGATGTTACCGACGAAACGCTCGGCGCAAGAACCGTACGGGTTATTTACAAAACCGGCGACGGCTCGGAATGGTACGCATATCTGCAAATATATGTCCGCCCTAAAACGCTGCAGAAAATAGAATTAGGGTATTTCCCTAAGGATAAATATATCGAAGGAGAGGAATTCTCGTTAAAGAGAGAGGATAACTCCGAGCTGTACGCTTCGATTATAGCGTTCTTCGATAACGGAAAAACGCAGATGTATCCCTTCAGCGCGGCAACGCCCGTGCGCAACACCGCGCTTTCGGGTTACGACGGTACGTACTTCTTAGCGTTCCCGAGCGGCACGTTGTTTATTGAAACGAGCTTCGATTCGTCGGAGTTCACGGGCGGCAACAAGCGTCAAACCGTTACGGCGGGGCTCGTGTTCACAACGGGCAGCGACAAGTATTGCGTGAAAACCTCTTACGGAATCATAATTTCGGACAGGCTTAACGCCGTTGTCACCGTCGCGTACGAAAACAGCGGCGGCTTGAATCCCATAGGAACGTATAAACCGCTTTCGTATACTTACGGTGATTTTATCGGTATTAACTTGCCGCAAATTTCGCTTAATACTTATTCGAGTACGTATTCGTTGGGAGAGGAGTCGCGTGTTTATAACACCGACGACGTATATTCGTACGTGTTTATTCCGCGCACCGTTGCGAACTTTGCGCAGGAGGTGGAGACGGCTTTCTCAAATAAGGCTGTGGATTACCACCAGTCGCTTGAAGATATCAGAGCCGCGGGCGAGTATTATGTAATATTCAAGTTTAACGGCGACAAGTATTTTAACAGCGTGTTTACCTCAAGAGAGGACGCCGAACGCTCGTACATTACGGTCAATAAAAAGCAGGTTATTTTGACCTCCGATTACGCCGAAAGGATTTACGGCTCGGATAGCTTCGACCAAAACTTAGTATTCAGAATTTACGACTCGACAACGCGCGCCGAAATCACGTTGGTGTTGCCTTACGGCGACACTCTAACCGGCGGACTCAATGCCGCCTCCGGAACAGGCTTTGCCGATGTTACTCCAAACACGGCGTTAGGCTTCCGTGTAGCCGAAGGTTTTTACTTAAGAGGCACGCTTGTCACAAGGCGCAGCGGCGCTCAACAAGACTTATGGACTTTGAAATCGCCCGCAGGCACATACACGATTAATATTTCGGGGATTATTTCGAACAACTATCAAATAAGCGTACAAGGCTTTACGGACGGCAACGGGAAAACACTCAGTACGTACACCGTACTGCAGCGTAATGTAACCGTAACTCCGATTTCTTGGCAGACGTTTATTTATGACGGAACCAATCCGCAGAACATCCTTATGTTGAACGAGACAAAAGCCGCGAATGCCGTCGATTTGAACCCCGATAATAACGACAGAGGCTTGCTTGACGGCGACGCCTTCAACGGCACTCTGCTTTTGGACGGCGCGATGAGCGGCGACGGCGGCGACGTGTATTTGTTATTTATGTCGGTTGACGTTGGCGTGCATAAGATTTTGCGCGGCACACTTACGAATGCGAACTATCATATCGATTTTATCGATACGATAACTGCGGAGATTTTGCCGCGTCCGTTGTATCTAAAGGCGGACAGCCTTTCGTCGGTTTACGGAGAGGAGTTCATAACGCCCGTAGGGTCAACGGTGCAAAAGAATAACGACGGCACAATAATCCCCAAAACGATAACGGCTTACGGCAACGGCTTCTTGAGTTACACCCCCGTAGAGCAGGTACTTGCTCCGCGTGACTTGCTCGCTTATAACAACGCGAAGGTTAAAATTGTCGTTGAGTATTACGAAAACGGCGAAGTTAAGGATATTAAAGACGTCAATCAGTATACCGATGCCGTTATGCCGTCTATCGAAATAATTCATGAAATTATTGAGGATGAGCACACTCACGAGATAACGCACCTTTATTATTTTAAGGATGCCGAAAACAGATTCTTAAAGAACTATGACGTGCATTATGTCGGGTCGTTGTACTCGGTAACGAAAAGAGCATTATACGTTGAGGCAACGGGCGAGCTTACAAAGGTATTTGGCGCGGACGAGCCCGAAACAATGTATGATTATACGGTGCTTCCTAAGCGCGGCACGGCGGCGGAGGGTCTTGTTGACGGTGACGATGCAGAGGAGTTATTCTTCGGGAAATCGCTCTTAAGGTTCACCGGCGCGAGCGTAGGTAAATATAAAATCACGGTAAACACATTAAATACATTAGCGAACTATTCGGTATTCTTAGTCGACAGCAATTATGAGCAAGATAAAACCTTCTTCGAAATCACCAAAAAGCTTATTTACTTGCGCTACAAGGATGCGTCGGAAGCAGGCGAATACGACACAAACGGTGCGATATCAAAAATATACGACGGCAAATTACCGTCGGTTACTTACGATTTATTCTTAACGATAGGCGGCGATGCGGTTGAATTAGCAGATTATAACCGCAACAACATAACGATATCGTTCGCAAATATCAGTATAAATGCCAGGGACTATATAATGACGTTATCGAACTCCGACAGCAATTATGACGTTAGAGAATATCCGTATCTTGTCGGAGGGCAGCCCCGTACGGAACGCATTTACACGATAACGCGGCGCGAAATTCACCGCGATGATATCGAAATTTTTGTAGACGGACGGTTGATTACATATACGCCGAACATAGGCAACCCGGATACCGGAGTATTCTCTACGGACTTGTCGTTTGAATATATGACGGACGACAACGGCGCAACGCGCTTGCAAAACGTTACCGCACGCGTAAAGAACTCGTCGTTGGTGGATTATTTAGACAATTCGGGGAATTTTGTAATAGGTGACGACGGCATAAGAAAGGACAGCATAATTCTTTCGATGGCGGGTAATACGACGGTCGGCGCGGCGGGCACGTACAAGACGAACGTTTCGGGTTATACGTTCGGAATAGCAGGACCTAACAGCCTGAACTACGTTTTAACCGACGGTGTGAAAGCCGATATAACAATAGTAATTTATCCCAAACAGCTATATATCGAGGTTTTGGGCGGAGTATCTACGCTCGTTGAAGAAAGCACATATTACGTTGTGTCCTCGGAGTATACGGGCGCGCCGCATGTATTAACGGTTTCGAATTCCGCCGCCGCGGGCACGGGCAGATATATCGTACGCGACTACTTCGGTAATATTTTATCAACTGCAGTTGCAGTCGATAACGGAGTTCTTGCGAATATATCGTTGGATATCGCGGGAGGCGAGGCGATAAACGTTCTTTCTACGGGGTATTATTCAATCGCTAACGCGTTTGCTCTTTCAAGCAACTTTGTTCTTAATTGGGGCCTTAAAGGGAACCCACGGGAGTACAAATACTCTATAATTAAATATGTTGCGCAGATTGTAATGTACCCTGCAACGCTTACGCGCACATATACGAACAATGTGTTAATTAATGAGTTCGATATCACCGAGGAAAGCTATTATATACTGCAGGATAACCCCACAAATCTGAATCGCAGCAACATCTTGTTCGAGTTTAATAATGTGGATAAAACGGATACGAGGGAGGTCGGAGTTTACGATATTACCGTGAAGTCAACGGACAATAATCATACTGCGATTTTCGCTTACGGCGAGCATTATGTTTTCACGATAACCGAAAGGGACGTGAGCCTTTATATCGGCGACCAGCTCTCTAAAAAGTACGACGGCACGAGCAAGGCAATATTGAGCGCAACGGGCGGCGGAAATATGTCGTTGCCGCTTATCCGTAACTTCTACAACGTCACGGGTCAAACTCCCGAATACGAGCAAACGGGGAACTATATCACCGGCGAATTTGCCGACTTTATCGCGCAGTTGCGTGCGGCAATGAACACGGCATACTTGCAATCAACGGATACAAGCAAAGGTGTGGAGATCCGCATCGCCAATTGGGAGGCGGTAAAAGAACTTTACAATTCGCAGAAGGGACTTAAATATCTCCAAAGGACGCGCGCAAACGTGCTTGTGGCTATCGGTAATATGGAAACCGCGCTCACTGCGCAGGTTGAGGGTTCAATTAGGGCAAACAACACGTTCCTTATGAACTACTTCAAGGACGAAACGACGTATATTGCGTTCGTCTTTACCGGAGCAAACGTACAGTATATCGACGCAAACGGCAACGCGGGAGCGGTAAAGAGCGGCGAGTATTCGGTTACGCTTTACGATAACGACCCAAATGCACGGTTTACGCTTAGTGGCACGTTGACGAATACGCTTACGTTAAGGATTACAAAACTGAATATCGAGTTTGAAGTTCCTTCCGGTTTAACCTCGGTTTACGGCGTTAAGAGGGGCTTGGGCTCGTTAGATAAAAACTATATCAGTTTTGACGACGCGGCGGTATTAATATACAGAGAGGGTCTGCTTTTAACAGGTACGGAGCTTAACACGCTCAAGGCAACGTTGCTTGCCGAGTACAAGGCAACGCTGCCGCCTGCCGAGCAGGACAATGATGTTTATTTAAGCGAAATAATAAGGCTGTATCTCGGGTATAACGAAACACGCCGTAACACGTACGGAGCGAACTACGGCGATTTGAATGCGTACGTTTACTACGATGCGGGCACATATACGTTAAACGCAAACGTTCTGACGGGCTTTGACAATTACACGTTGTCGGTAATTAACACCGGTACGGTTCCCACCGCCGCAAGGTACGTCATTACAAAGGCGGCATTAGAGGTAACCGTTGCGCAACTGTTTGAGGGCGACACGGAAGCAAACACCTTTAGATACGGCACGGGAACCGCGCAGTTATCCTCGGGTTATATCGCAAATAAGCAGGTCATTACGACGGGCGTATCGCTTTTGAACGGGAATTCGCTTTACACAATAGTCGCCGGTTCGGCGGTAACGGGAACCACGGTAACCGCCGAGGAGTTAGATAATTCATATATGACCTACGAGATTCGTATGGGTACGGGAGCTAACATCTTCGGTGTGACTGCCGGGAACTATCCGTTGCCGGGAGTTTACAACTTAATTCTGAAGAACATTACTCATCCCAATTATGATATAGTTTCGAGCGGCGGCACGTTTACAATTTCAAAGGCTCTTGTTGCCTTATCTTCGCCGAACAGAATTGAAAAATACTACGGCGATAACCTCGTAACGCTAATGCAAAACCTTGCGAATTACAGTATAAGCGGCTATATTTATGACGTAGTCGGTACGAACTACGCCATAAAGGACGCGGGATTCTCCGTCGAGATTACTCCGTCGCAGTATGAAGCTTATGCGGGGCATTTTGCACAGCTGTTAAACACGGTTGATACCGAAGGTACGGCGACGGGGTATTCGACTTATAGCGATTTGAAAACGGCTATCGAGCAGAACGTTCAGGACGGGAAGTTCGATAACATTACGAACTTTACAAGGACTTCGGCGGACGTAACAAGCGGGTATTGCTCGGCAGACCCAACTAATATGCAGTATTACTACGTAATGAGGCTCAACATCGAAGTAAACTCCGATTACTACGAATTGTCCGCGCAGCCCGAATATGTAAGGGTTTACATTATTCAAAGACCTATTACCGTAACCGTGCAGCAGGAAATTTCAGCCGGCGTTTACAATCAAGGCAGCGTAACGGTTGAATACAATAAGCCGTGGGAAGAATTCGGCGTTTCGACGGCGTTGAAGTATTCGAACACGGTGGGCAACGACCGCGACGATGACGGTAACTACTTCGTAGGCGACGGAATTAAAATAGAGGCGGCGTTGATTGCTCTGTTAAATACAAAACTGCCCGTGAACAATAAGAACGTAATAAGCGGAGCAAGCTTAGGCGCAGGGACGTATGAATATCCCGTTAACTATTACCCCGCCGGCGATACTGCGGAAGCGGGTACAACAGGGTTGCATTACAATGTCGTGCTTGCGAACTATGAGTTAGTGTACGAAACTGCGGGATATCATGTAATTCCGGCGAAGTACTTTGTGACAATCGGAAGAGACCTTCTTGTAATTGCCGATAATAAGGACGAAAACAACGTT
>JAISKW010000166.1 GCA_031260775.1 Christensenellaceae bacterium | reverse complement strand
AAGCGTAGCCCTTGCGGAAGGCTTGGACAGTCAACGCAAAACTGCATATAGCCGTGGTTGTTCGTCAAAAAAATTTTTTCTCACGGAATATATGCTCTTATTTGAAAAATCTATGATTTTTCAAATCGGGGGGTTCGAGTGGTGAGCCTGCGAACCCGAGAACTACGTTGGGGGTGTTTTACACCCCCAACTATACAAGGAAAAGATATAACCGAATGCGGAACACAGCGTTCGGAATATATATAAAAATTGGGGAAGCGCGAAAGCGTAGCCCTTGCGGAAGGCTTGGACAGTCAACGCAAAACTGCATATAGCCGTGGTTGTTCGTCAAAAAAATTTTTTCTCACGGAATATATGCTCTTAAATGGAGATAGAATATTTAGGACACAGTTCTTTTAAGTTGACAGAAAGCACGGGACGGTCGGTTGTGACCGACCCTTTTAGCGGCGACAAGCAAGGGTATGACTTCCCGAAAACGGTGAGCGATACGGTGACAATTTCGCACAATCACTTCGACCACAATCGGAGCGACTGCGTGAAAGGCGTTAAAACAGTAATCACTAAACCGGGGGAATACGATTTAGACGGCATTACGGCATTCGGTTTTTTGACCTATCACGACAATCACAAGGGCGAAAGAATCCGTGAGCGCAACGTCGTATATAAGTTTAGAATCGACGGTATAAACATTTGCCACTTAGGCGATATCGGCGAGAGGATAGGCTCGCAAGTTGCGGAGCTTATCGGGAATGTAAATATACTTATGATTCCGGTAGGCGGAACGTTTACACTTGATGCAGAGCGCGCTAAGGAGTATGTTGACCGCATAATGCCCGATATCGTCATTCCTATGCACTATTACGACGATGAAAATATCGGCAATGCGAGCGATTTAGCTGAAGTACAGGATTTTACCGAACTGTTTGACGAGGACTTTGTTGAGTACTCGGACGATAGCAAAGTAAAGTTTGACAGGAGCGATTTTGACGGTGAAACGACTAAAATTTTAGTTCTTACCCGTAAAAACAAAGCTTAATCAGCGGCGACCTAATTCAAAAACACAAACAACCACTAACCGACATGTGTATACAAAGGAGGCTTGTATATCCGTAAGCTTCCTCTGAAATACTATCCGTTTATTTCGGGGCGTAATAGCGCGTCATAAAAGGCACATAATTTACTTTCCGTCGAATTACATAAATCATGAAAATAACAAGAGAGTTATTAACGGGTGAAAATATTTTTGCTCTAAGAGATTACGCACGAAAACTCGGGCATTTTTCGTCAACTTCGCTGAAAAAAGAGGAACTAATTTCTTATATATTAGGGCGTCTTGACGACCTTGAATCTAACGGGACAGCCGCGCCCGAATCGGTATTTGCCGCTTCACGTTCTGCCTCCTCAAGAAAAGTTTTAGGCGTCGCCGCTCAAGACGCATCCGAAACGCCGACCGACACCGCAGCGCAAAACGCTGTCCCTCGCAAAAAGTACGAGCGCACGGCGCGTCCTGCAAGGAGCGGCGAGGAAATCGGAGGGAAAACCCCAAGAGATAATCCTCGCGACAACCGCAACGAGCGTAACGACAACCGTGACAACCGCAATAGCCTTAGCGAACGCACCGATAACCGTATTAACCGTAACGACAACCGCAATGACAATCGTAACGATAGCCGCCGCGACAACCGTAATTCCGACAACAGAATGACGCACGGCAACGACCGCCGCGACAGCAGATACAGAAATTCAGATTACGACGAAAGAGAGTCCGACGGCTTTGGCGACAGACAACGTGAGGAAAGGTATTCGCGCGATAACGAGCGTTTAACCGCGCCCGAAACGGAGGAATTCACCTTAGGCGACAAACAAAGAAGACAGTTTGAGGAACAGCCTCTTGAATCGGGAGAGGGCATTTTGGATATCTGCCCCGACGGTTTCGGGTTCCTTAGAGTCAAATATTTCGAAAGCAGTGAGGACGACTATTATGTGCCGCAACTTATAATAAAAAGAGAACGCCTTAAAAAGGGTGACTATATCGTGGCAAACGTCCGCCGTGTTGCGGATAACCGTCCCAAAAAAATCGTTGAAATTTTAACCGTTAACGGGAAAACACTTGAGGAAATCCGTCACCGTCCGGAGTTCGAAAAGCTTGTGCCGGTGTTCCCGAACGAGAGGTACCGTCTTGAAGTTCCGGGCGAAAAGAACGACTTTGCAGTTCGCGCAATCGACCTTATCGCGCCTATCGGCAAAGGGCAACGCGGAATGATAGTTTCGCCGCCGAAGGCAGGTAAAACGACATTGTTGAAGCGTATCGCGCATAGCATAGAGGTCAATCACCCCGAAGCGCACCTCATCGTTTTGCTTGTTGACGAGCGTCCCGAAGAAGTCACCGATATGCAAAGGAGCATAAAGGGCGAAGTTGTTTACTCAACCTTTGACGAGCTGCCCGAGCATCATGCAAAAGCCGCCGAAATGGTGTTGGAGCGTGCAAAACGGCTCGTTGAAGTCGGGCGCGACGTTATTATCTTTATGGACAGCCTTACGAGGCTCACGCGCGCGTATAACCTGACCGTGAACTCAACAGGAAAAACGCTGTCGGGCGGCATCGACCCCGCGTCGTTCTACTCGCCTAAGAAATTTTTCGGCGCGGCGCGTAATATCGAAAACGGCGGCTCATTGACCATTTTGGCAACGGCTCTTATCGAAACGGGCAGCAAAATGGACGAGGTTATCTACGAAGAATTCAAAGGAACGGGCAATATGGAAATTATTTTGGACAGAAAACTGTCCGAAAGACGTATATTCCCCGCAATCGACCTCAACAAGTCGGGAACCCGCCGCGAGGACTTGCTCTTAACCCCCGAGGAATTGAACTGCATTTTCTTAGTAAGAAAGCAACTTGCGAATGCCGAAAATCAGGAATCCGCCGAGAGCTTAATAACGCTTTTGATGTCCACTAAAAATAATAGCGATTTCATTAAGCAATTCGCGTTCTCCTCTCCCGAAAATACCGCGAACTCACTTGTTTCTAAGGGCTGGACGAGAGTATAATTTAGAGGTATTCGGCACGGTTATCTAAGTTTTCCGTGCCGATACCTCTTTTTTTATGTCAAAATTAGCTGAAAAGATAAGGAAGAATAAGTTGATTCCGGTCGTTATTGCACTTATTGCGGCGATAATCGCGTTAACCGTCGGTTTAAGCGTCGGTTATGTTCAAAAGGATAAGTTGTTCAAAATGGCGGCAAGTCAAGCCTCAATTGAATACGATACCCGTATAAAATCGCTTGACGTGTTTGAAAAC
>JAISKW010000138.1 GCA_031260775.1 Christensenellaceae bacterium | reverse complement strand
TACGCGACTTTATCGCTCCACGCACGACATATACGTTGTGGCGGAGGTTTTGGGGCACAAGGACGTAAACACCACAAAAAAGCACTACGCCGCTATTTCGGAGGACATCAAAAAAAAAGCCGCGAAGGCTGTCGTTATCGAGCCTACGGATACATCTTCCGAGGTGCTTAGCGATTTGGCGCAAAACATTGCCGAAAAGCCGTTTTCAGAGGATAATAATTAAAAGTATATGAGCAAAATTGATTTATTAAGTATCGGACACATCTCCATTGACTACAATGTCGATTATCTCGGCAACCTCGTTAACGAAATCGGCGGCGCGGTGGTATTTTCCTCAGCCTCGGCGTACGCGTTGGGGCACAAGGTAAAGGTTTTAACAAAGCAAGCGGAAGGCACGGACCTCTTAAAAGGCTTTACACTGCCCAAAACCGACCTTGTCGTTTTGCCGTCAACAAAGCCGACTTCGATTAAAAACGTGTACTTGTCCGCCGATAAGGAACGCCGCGAGTGCTTCGCACTCTCTCAGGGCGACCCCTTTACAGCAGACGACGTTTCGGCGGATTTAGACTCCGAAATTTACCATTTTGCGGGGCTGATTTACGGCGATTACGAGGACGGGTTAATTCAAACGCTTGCCGCACGCGGCAAGGTTGCGGTCGACGTTCAGGGCTTTTTGCGTTGTGCCGACAGGGAAACGGGCAAAATGAGTTTTAAGGATTGGGCGGATAAACGCGAGCTTTTGCCCTACATCACATATTTCAAAACCGACGCCGCCGAAGCTGAAATTCTAACCGGTCAAAGCGACCGCCAAAAAGCGGCGGATTTGTTCTTGGAATGGGGAGCAAAGGAAGTCTTAATTACCCACAACACCGAGGTTATTGCTAAGTCGCAGGACGGACAATCGAGCGTTTGCCCCATCAAGGCGCGCAACCTTTCGGGTCGTTCGGGGCGCGGCGACACGACTTTTGCCGCATATATCACCGAAAGACTTCACAATAACGTTGCAGATTCCTTGCTCTACGCAACGGCAACCGTTTCGCTTAAAATGGAAACTCCCGGCCCGATAAGGGTCGGCAGAGCGGAAATTGCGAGGTATATTTCGGAATTTTATAAATAAATGCTTTTAATTGTCGGCTTAGGAAATCCGGGGCGCGAGTACGAAAAGACCCTCCACAATATGGGCTTTTTGGCGTTATCGGTCTTGGCTGAAAAATACGGCAAAAAATTCGTTTCGTTCGAATGCGACAGTTTAACAACTCTCTTTCAAATTAACGGCGGGAAAATCATACTTGCAAAACCGCAAACCTATATGAATTTGAGCGGTAAAGCGGTAAAAGGACTTCTTAAAAAATACGATGCCTCTCTTTCGGATTTGATTGTAATATACGACGACTTCGATATTCCTAAACTCTCCGTTCGGGCTCGCGAACGAGGCTCTGCAGGCACCCATAACGGTATGAAAAGCATTATTGCCGAGGTGAATTCCGACAATTTCAAAAGAATTCGGGTCGGCATCGGCAGCACAAATATCGATAAGAAAGACTTTGTATTATCCTCACTTTCGAACGCCGACCTCGAAGCCTATAATAACGTGTTTAACGAAATCGCGGACACGCTTATCGCGTATACAAGCGACAACGATTTTAATAATTTAATGAGGACACTGAACAAATGAATCTCCCCGACGGTCTTAAAAAGCTTGCCGCAATTTTCCCCGTACCGTTATACGCCGTCGGCGGCGCGGTACGCGATTTCTTGTGTGGCGAGCCTTGTTATGACATCGATATTTGTTCATCTTTAACTCCCGACGAGTTGATTCCGTTTTTGAAAAGTCGCGGCTACAAGGTTAATGAAGAAAGCAAACGCCTCGGCACGCTCTTAATTTCCGCAGGCGGCGAACAGTTCGAATATACCGCCTTTCGTGAGGACTCATACCCTTTAGACGGCTCACACGAGCCGCGCGCCGTTCGTTTTGTAAAGGACATCGAAACCGATGCCCGTCGCCGCGATTTTACCGTTAACGCTATCTATTATGACATTAAGGCAAACCGAATTGTTGACCCCTTAAACGGCAAAGCGGATGTAGAAAAACATTTGATAAGAACCGTCCGCGCTCCCGAAATTGTGTTCAAAGAAGATGCCTTAAGATTACTCCGTATGGTTCGTTTCGCCGCCTCTCTAAGTTTTGAAATCGAGAAAGAAACTTTTGAAACTGCAAAAAAACTCGCCTTTGAAGTCACAGAATTGTCATCGGAGCGTATTCGCGAGGAACTCAAAAAAATCTTTGTTGCGGATACCGTACGCGGCATTAAGGATGCCCACGTGCGCGGTTTGGATTTGTTGTTTGATTCAAATCTGCTTCAAGCAACCCTCCCCGAAGTGAGCGTTTGCGCCGACATTAAACAAAGCGGACGGTATTTTCACAGCACAGTTTACAATCATCTTAGGAACACCTATGAGGTTGCTTCGCCGGATATCCGTTTTGCCGCGCTCGTTCACGACATCGGCAAGCTTGAGGCGCACAAAAAAACGGGGAACTATTACAAACACGACCTATACGGCAGCGAGCTTGTGCAGAAAGTTATGCGACGATTAAAATTTTCGAACGCCGAAATCACCGAGGTTGCAACCATAATCCGCTGGCACATGTTCAATGTAAAAAAGCCCGAAAGCGTCGAAAAAATCCGTTTATTCTTGCTTGCGCACGATAAATATTTCAAGCAGCTTGTCAAGCTTATGCGCGCCGACCGCCTCGGGGGCGGTTATCCCGAAGCGCATCCCGCATTTACCCGTCTTAACGAAATCGTCGCCGTGAGGAAAAAAATGGCGGCTGAGCGCGTTCCGTTTTCATTAAAAGAACTTAATATCAACGGTAA
>JAISKW010000113.1 GCA_031260775.1 Christensenellaceae bacterium | reverse complement strand
GAAATTGAACCCGAGAATCTGCGGACAGTTTTGGAATGCGCCGGTTTTAACCGTTCTAACGTTTGCGGAGAAAATCGAATTCATCGGGAATGACAGGTTGATGCAGTCTAAAAATGCGTACTCGCCAATTTCGATGACGGCGGGAGCGAGGGTAAGAGTCATCAGGCTTTGTGCGCCGTAAAGTGCGTAATCGCCTACTATTCCGTAAGACGCGCTGCCCGTTAAGACGCCCAAAGTCACGTTTGTTTTCGTAGCGGCAGGAGCGTAGCGGATTAGCTTGCTTTGAGAGGCGGATGCGCCCAATTTAACAAGTCCCGTCGCGTCCGACGTGACCGTATAAATCGAGTTTGAAACGGATACCGCAAACGACTGTAAACCGAAGCACAGCTTGAAAAGCGTGTCGGGCATCACTCTAACCGTGGATACGTCCGCACGTTTAATCAATTGCAGCGAGTCAAAAGCGTTATTTGCAATTTCCGAAACCCCGATAAGGTTAATTTTTTCGATATTAGCTGCCTCCGACAGCGCAAACTCGCCAATATATGAAACGTTCGCCGGCAAAAGCAACTCGGTATTGCAGGCGTAGTACTTGTACAACCCCTCGCCGATGTCGCGTGAATAGGTAATAAAGCCGTTTGAAATTTTGAATCCTCCGTTCAATATAAACGCCGCTTCCCGCGGGGCAAGATTTTCGGAATAGTAAATTATCGTTTTCCCCGTCAAACGTTCGATATAAAAATTGTTTTGAAATGCGGGCACGGCTGACAAAAGGACTTGCGAAAATGATTTTTCAAGTAACGTAGGAACGACGAAAGCCGCGATAATACCGACACCCGGGGAGCCGGCAATAACGGCACGTTCGGCGGCGGCGAACGCCGAAGGGAGTTCTTCCTGAGTATACGCCCTTGCGGAAAATCCTGCCGCAGCAAATCCCTCGGAATATTGCAAATAGCCGTCGGCATCGAACCAAAAATCAATGTTTGCAGAGGAAATACGCTCAAATACAGCCGAAACGACAATGTCAACGTTCGGCATAACAAAGTATAGATTTGTAATTTCAACGATAGATTTATCCGGTTTTGTGTAGAAAATTTCGGATAAGCGATATCCTTTTTGCGGTTTTACGTGTAAATATACCGGCATAGTCGGCACCTGCGAGGTCACGGAGACGCTAATCGTCCCGTTGACCTGCGGAGAAAGCGTGACGGTGTGCATCTCGTTCGCACGGGGTTGCTCGAAGGTTGCGTTTACGGTAACGTTGCTTTCGGGCATAATGAATTTCAAATCCGTTATCGGCACGCCCGCGCTCCCCGCGACAAGGTATTCGAGCGTTTTAATTTTGGCGTTGCCGCGCAACGAAAGCGTAATCTGCTCGCCCGCATCGGCGTATTGTTTGTCGGGATAAACCGAAGCAAAGGTGTTGTTGTCACTTACGGAAATTTCAAATTCGCCTTGCCTTTCGATTTTTTCGGGAACGACAGCCCCTGCAATAATGTTATCGAAGTTAAACTCCCCCGCAAGGGTAAAATCGCCCGGAATTACATTTTCGGCGACATATTCGGCACGGATGTCCGCACCCGCGGAGGTCATACTGAGCGTGAAAAACCCATAATTGTTTACGGTATTGACAAGCGATTCGGGCAGCTGATTGCCGTTAACAAACAAACTTTTCAGCTTGAAACCGGGGTCAAACTCAAACGATGTGTTGAACGATTCGCTATAACGTACGCTCGGCGGAGCAAAAATCTCACCGTGCAGCGTTTCTTCAACGACGATTGGGTAAACCCTGCCAAGAGTTTGTGCCTTAACAACGGGCGAACGTGCAGGCATCTCGAACGAGTATACCCTCGCGCGCGAAACGGGTTTTTCCTCAACAAAGGTGACGTCAATATACGCCTCGGTTTGCGAATCCTGAACAGTAACCGACATCACCTCGTACAGTGACGACGGAGTCATCGTTAAATAAACCTGCTCACCGTGGAGGAAAATCAACTTCGGTGTTGACGGAACGGCCTCGAGCATATCGAAATCGTAAAACAGCTCGTGGGCAAAGTTGTCCTCGCTCTCCCATTTTGCGTAAAGCGTCATTCGGGACGAAAGAGAAAGGAAGTTCTTGAAATTAACCTCCTCGGAAGGAGAAAAGTTCTCGGAATAAAACCACGCAATGAAACGATTCTCGGCTTTTTCGGGGGCAAACGGCGGCGTAACCTGCAGCGTTCCGCGTTTAATAGTTATTGAGTTAACCGATGTGCCGCCGTACGTTTCGAACGAAACCGTGATATTATCATTAGTGCCGCCGCCCGTACCCGTACCGGAGCCTCCGCCGCACGCAAACAAAAGCAAACCGACGGCGAATATTGCAAGTGCGGTGATAATTGCTTTAAGTTTTCGAAAAAACCTTATGTTGAACGGCGGCAGCATATAATATATATTTTAATACAGTATGATGCGAATTACCATAAGAGCAAACCCGAAACTCAATTTAGACCTTGCGGTTTACCCTAAAAACAACGGGGAAACGCATCATAAGATTGATTCGAAGTTGCAAGAGGTTGAGGGAGAAATTTATGACGGGGTAACGCTTGAATTGACCGATAAGATTTCCGAAACGCGCGTTTTGTATACCGACGGACGCGTTTATGAAAACGATAACGCTTTGCGTGCCGCGCAATCCGTATTGAAGCACTCGGAGTCGCGAAAAGGATTAGATATTACAATTCGGAAAGGCATTCCCGAAGGCGTCGGTTTAGGCGGCTCGTCGGCGGACGCGGCGGCAATTTGTAAAGGGTACGCGCTCCTCACGGGCAAAGATTTTGCAAACGATTTTTTGTTTAAGCTCGGCGCGGACGTGCCGTTTCAGTATTTCGGCGGCTGTGCAGAGGTATCGGGCTTCGGCGAAATTGTTAAGCCCGTGTGTTCGGACGGGAATAATTTTGTTTTACTTATTTACTCGGGGGCAAAGGTCGCTACGAAAGAGGCATTTGATTTGTTCGATAGGCGCGGAGCGGAGA
>JAISKW010000104.1 GCA_031260775.1 Christensenellaceae bacterium | reverse complement strand
GAAGTCTGTTGATTCAGACAAAAAAGAAGCTATGAAAGAAATTAAAGTTTGCGTTCAGAATATTAAAGGTTTGTGGATTCCGGGTGAAGTGTGGGCGAATACCGGGTTGTCTTGGGTCGAAAGAGTCTTGTTTTCGGAGATTGTACAATTATCAAAAAATACGGGCGAATGCTTTGCCACTAACAAATATCTTGCCGATATTCTTGGCGTGTCGGAAAAAACTATCGAAAGAGGTCTGCATAAATTAAAGGAGTTACAAATGCTCGAGCTTGCAAGGTTAGACGGGCGTAACCGTTTTTTTGTACCCGTCGAACCCCAAATTGACGAAGACTGCCTCCCCCAAAATGACGAAACCAGCCTCCCCCAAAATGAGGAACTCTCTTCCTTTAATAGAAAAATAAAAGAGAATAATAATATAGTTAGTAGCGGAAATGCTTCGCATTCCGCAAACACTCACGGGAATAAGCCTACGGCTTTTTCTTCTTTTTCTTCTTTTAATTCGAAAGGAAACAAATTCAAAATACCGACGGAGGAGGAAGTTAAGGCTTATGCCGAAAAAAGCGGCTTAAAAGATATAGATATCGGAATGTTTTTAGACTATTACGAAAGTAAAGGCTGGAGAGTCGGCTCAACCCCGATGTATAATTGGCAAGCCGCGGTGCGAAACTGGCATAGAAACGGCAATATACATAGCTCTTTTAATAAAAATAAACCCTATTCTTCAAAGCCTAAAGACGAATATATGGAACGAACTGACAACGTTTACACCTTCAAAGACATAAATTCCTGGGATATAAAGCTAAAAAACGAGAATTATTAGGTGTCGGCAATGAGCTTGTTTTTGTCATCCCGCCTAACTCTTTGCTCCCTTTCAAAATCAATCTAATTCCTTAAAGGCTTCGCGGACAAAGCGGCTTAAACCGCGGAGGGTCTGCGCGCCTTTCGCAAAGGCCTCGTCGTCCTTGCGGAGGGGCTTTAGGGCACGGTACTTGAACATTTTGCCGACGTTCCCCGATTGCAATTTAGAAAACAGGTTTATGATGTAGTCCTTCTTCGAAGGGTTCGTTTTTAAGACTATGCCGTCAAATGTGAGGTTAACCTCTTTCCCTGCTTCAAGCTCGATTTCAAGCGGATTCACATTGGTTACGTCCTCAAATACGACCTTGAATTTAAGCGGCTTTGCCGTTGCAACGTCGGATAAATACTTCGCGCCGAATGTAAGGTTATCGCCGGTTTGCGCAACGGTAAGGCTCAGTTTGTATTGCGGAGCATCGCCGCTACTTGTTACCGTAAAGCTTCCGTTTCCGCTGTAAATACGCAACAAATAGTCGGTTTCGGTGCCCTTTTCGACAAGTATTGTGCCCGCTTTCGCAAGAACGGGAATACTGCGAATATCGCGGTAAAGGTATTTCAATACGTTTTTGTCCTGTTCGTAAACGATGCCCGTAAAAATATCGGTGTATCTGCCTTTCGGTAAAAATGTGAGGACTCTGCCCATTTGCAGCTTTTTATCAACGGGCTCGGTAATGGGCGCGACAATAAGATTTTCGCCGAATAAATATTGGTTGCGCAGCTCTTTTTTGTACAAAACCTCCGCTTCGGGGTACTCGTAATACATCGGACGCATAAGCGGCTGCCCCTCCTCCGCGGTGCGGACGTTCAGAGAATACAGATACGGCACAAGTTTCGCACGAAGCTTTAGGTTTTCGGAAACGAGCGTTTCGGCTAAATAGCCGTAAGTCCACGGCTCTTTGCTGTTGAGGTCGTGGCTCGTTGAGTGCAAACGCATAATGGGGTTGAACACGGCAAACTGCACCCACCGGGTATAGATTTCGTCGTTCCGCTCTCCCATATGGTGACCGCCGATGTCGTGACTCCACCAAACGTACCCGGCGTTTGTCGCATTGACTGTGAAGTAGGGTATGAACCTTAAGACGTTCCAATTCTGCGCCGAATCGCCCGAAAAGCCCAACGGATAGCGGTGCGAACCGATGCCTGCATAGCGCGACAAAATGAGCGGCTCGCGGCTCTCGAGCGCGTTGTCCAAATAGTGGTAGTGGTTAAGCGCGAAAAGCGGGTCAAGCCCCGACAGCGCGGAGGACTTGCCTTGCTGCCAGTCAATCCACCAAAAATCCACGCCCTCACGCTCGTAGGGTTTGTGGACAACCGAGAAATATGCGTTTACGAAACTGTCGTTTGTTAAGTCAAATTCAATGTCCTTTTTTAATGATGCGTCCAAACCCATAGCGGCGCACATATCCTTGTACATAACCTCGAACCAGCGGATTCCGTCGCGCGGATGCAGGTTTAATGTGACTTTCAAGCCTTTTTCGTGCAATTTGTCTAAGAAGGCGCGGTAATCGGGGAATAGGTGCCGATTCCAAGTATAGCCCGTCCAACCGCCGGAGGAGGGGTTATCCTGCCAATTTGCGCGCTTGTAGGTCGTGCCGAACTCGGTGTTGAGGTCGGTGTAGTGCCAATCCATATCGACGGTCGCAACGGATAGGTCGATGCCCTTTTTTTCAAAGGTGTCCATAACGGCAAGATACTCTGTGTCGGTATAAGCACGGTAGCGCGACCACCAGTTGCCGAAAGCGTATTCGGGTATGAGGGGAGGTTTGCCGGAGATTAAATATAACTCCTTGACGGCATCTAAATAGTTGTGCCCGTGGGCGAATATGTAAAAGTCGCCTTTGCACGTAACCGGGCGTGCCTCGAACGTTCCGTCGGCGTTAAGAGCGGCGTTTTTTGTGTCGTTATGCACGGCAACACCGGTTTTGGAGCAGATACCGTTGTTGAGTTTGATTTCGCCGAACGCGCCGTCAAGAGTCCTTGCGGTGCCCTTAAGGTTGCCCGAATGCCTCAAAGAAAACCGCGCGGTCGTGTTTTTAAGCGCGCCGTAGGAGGAATCCTTAAAGGTAACGATGCCTGCACAAAGCGTTTTTTTGCTTATTTCAAAAACGGCTTTCGCTGTGGTAATTGTGATAACCTTATCGTTTTCGGACGCCGTAAAGTCAACAGCAAAATCGCGAAACCACACCGAAAGTGTCGCCTTATCGCAAAACGGCGCGCCTTTTTCGAGCCTTATTAAACGGTCGGTTAAGACCGTAATCCGCGTGTCGCCGCTAACGAAAACTTGGCTTTCGTTTGCCTTTGGCGAGGTTATTGGTATTAAGTGTTTGTCAAGCATTGTTAATAATTATTTTATCTAATTCTTCGATAAATTTATCCTTTTCGGCGGTTTGGGGGTGGTGTGCGGAGTTTTCGAACCAAATCAGTCCTTTTTTCGGCGCGGAAACCGCATTATAAAAGTCCTCGATAAGCGCGGCGGATGTCGTATTATCGAGCCTCCCTTGCATTATATAATACGGCACTTCGAACTCGGTATGCGTTTGCTGAAAGTCGTAATTTACAATATCCGCCCACATAGTTTTAAGCGTATAGGTTGTGCCGAAAATGATACCTATTTTGTCCCTTAACGTATACTCTTTCGACAGCAATATCGGCTTTACAAAGCTTGCGTACAGCCCTTTCGAGGTTGTGAATCCGCCGTATTTATTAAGGACGTTTCGCTCTTTCATCAAGCCCTTAACGCCGTCTTTATACACGCCTTTCACGGGAGGTCCGACTTCGTTCAGCGTTTTAATGCTCTTAATATCGTTTGCCGCCGTCGCCTTTTCGAACGCGAAATTCCAAGAATTCTCCTCGTTTTTGACACCGTCTACGGTTTGTCCGATGCCGATATACGCGATAATTCTTTCGGGGTGTTCTTTAATGAAAAACGTGCCGAGTTCCGTACCCCACGAGCCGCCGATTAAAAACAATTTTTTCTTATCGAATTTTTCGCAAAGGTATTCGGTCAATTCCTTAATATCCGCGCACATCCGCTTAATTGTTAACGAATCCGCTTTTGCGCCGAAATAGGAGCCGCCCGTGCCGCGTTGGTCATACGCAACTACAATGAATTTTTCGGCAAGATACGCTTGCGAAGTCATTAAACTTCCGCGGTTAGGGATGCCCGGGCCGCCGTG
>JAISKW010000099.1 GCA_031260775.1 Christensenellaceae bacterium | reverse complement strand
CGGATATGTCGCCGCATCCTCGGGCGTCGCATAGTAATATGAGGTGATATTTACATAGTCCGTATCCGATTTGTGCGCGCTGATGTAAACTTCAAGCCCTCTAATCGAAACCGAAACCTTATAGCCTGCAGCCGTTAAGCTCTCAACGACGCCGATTTTTGCAAACACGTTCTCGATGCCGGTCTTGCGGAACTTGAACGATACGCTCTCGGGGTTAGCCGTGCCGCCCGTGCCCGTTAACGACGTGCCCCACGAAAGCTCCGATTCGAAACTGTCCACGATGCCGCCCTCAACCGCGTTGTTGTAAAGCAAGATATTGGGTACGCAAATGCGGGTGTACAGTTCCCCGTTTATGTCTAAAATTGCCGTGCTTGCCGCATCGCTCGAGCCCAAAATGCGCTTGTAGTTCGTGCCTGCAGAGTTCCAACGGCTGTAGTAGTCGGTGATATAATTCTTTAACAAATACGCATATAACGCGGAGTGGTTGCCCGATGCGTTGGCCGTTGCCACGCTATCCGCCGAGCGGATATTTTGTCCGTTGCCGTCAAGCTTGGGGTCGAAAAGGTAAATAATGCCGTCATAGCCAGCCTTAATTGCCTCGGCTTTAACTCCCGCGTAGTAAACCGCAGAGTTAGGGCACCACATTCCGCCCCAATATACGAGGTGGTCGCCGGGGGTTTCCAAAAGTTTAACAAGTTCTTCGAAGGTTAAGGTGTTGAATAATTTATCGCTGCCGTCCGCGTTAACGTTTTCGGTCAAACGGGTTGTGCCGCCGCCCGAGGCCTGCGCTTGGTTTTTTACGGTGAACACGTCGTATTGCACAAGCGAATTAACGTTTACATTTTCGCTGACAAACGTTCTTAACTCCCCGATAAATCTGTTGGAGTCAATCGCAGGGACAAAATAATCGCGTCCGTTATATACGGGTAAAATGAGTTGCGCGGTAATTTCAGCTGTCGGTTTACTAAAAATAGTTTTAACCAATGCCGCGTCGCCGTCATAATGCAACCCGTCAATATCGATGTCGCCGATTAATTGATACGGCGCATAAGTGTAGGTACGGGGGTAATCGTTGCCATCCGAGGTTTTTGTCGCGGTTGCAGGTACAACATCATACAGTAAACCGGTGTTTTTTGCCGCCGTAAATGCATTATAAGCGTCGGCATCCGCAAAGGTTGTCGGGTTCGCAAGCGCGGCGGCTTTGATTGCTTGGACGGTTTCGGCGGATTCCTGCGCCTTGTTCAAAACGAGGAGTTGCGGAGTTTTGACCGTGCCGTCGTCGTTCAAGGCAAGTTTTTCCGTTCCTAACGCGTCTTGTAAGCCCGCGAGTAAGGTTTTGCCGCTGTATTTGTATTTGCTGACCTCAAGGTCGTCGTAAAGGTAATCGTTACCGTTGTAGGTGTAGCCGACTTTGCCGATGTTGTCGGAGTTTGCGGCGTCGTCACCTATTAAGCCAACGATTTTTTGCGAAAGTCCCGCATCAAGTTTGGGATCGAAAAGATAGATTTCCTCGATGCCTTGTTGCTTTGCAACCTCGTCAACCAAGCCGATTATGCCCTGCGTATTCGCATCCCATGTGCCTCCGATAAGAACGATGTATTCGCCGGGAGTAACGCGGGGGTTCGAAAGGAGGTGTAAAAAGTCGTGATAGACAAGCGTTGTAAATACGTTTTCCTCGGGCAGATATTTGTAATCAACCGTAATGGAATCAGAATACACCTTTGCCGCGCTGTTTACCGCTTCGGCATTCGTGCCGTTTTCGCCGTTGATGCCGTTCGTTCCGTTTGTACCGTTAGCACCGTTACTGCCGTTTAGGCTACCGAGCCACTCGTCAAGAGTGCCCTCAAATCCGTTTTCAACGGCAAGGTCGTACGCGCTTTTACCTGCGTTATCTTCGGATTTTTTGCAAGCCGCAAGCGTTATGCCGAGCGTTGTTATAAGAAATACCGATAAAATTATCAGTAAGAATTTTTTTGTTTTTTTCATTTTTTTTGTTTCCTTTTTTGTTTTATGCCGTTTTAAGAGTTAGCAAATCTCTTCTTCTTCAATAGGGGCACCGCCGCCGCTTCCCGTGCCCGAATCGCTGTCGGAACTTGAGGACGAAGCCGCGCCGCCGCCTAATGCTGACTTGTCATACCCGGGCGCGCCGATGAGTACGCCCTCCGTATATATTGTTTTGTCGTTAACTGCCGCGATAATCCTTTCGGTTTCTTGCGCGGCGTAATAGTAATAAGTAACCTCCGAAACGTCGTTAGCGGCTACTCCGTTTGTTGCAAATTCGCGCTTTTGAGCGTTAGCAGCAGAGGGGTTAGCGTAGTTATATAAAACAATTTTTGCATTTTCCCTTTCCGCAGTAATTACTGTTCGCTCGACGTTTAACTCAGCCGTAACGGTGTACTCAGCTTGCAAAAAAGCATTCGTCAATTCGGCTTTTAGGAAAATATCCGCCGCCGCCTTTTTGAGGTAGACGCACGCTTTGCTTTTTTCGCAATCGCCGTCGAACAGTTCCGTGCCCGATAAGGGGTTGCCCGGCTCGAAGGCGTAAGTGAATGCCGATTCGAAGCAGTCAATTATACCGCCCTCTATTGCCTTGTTGTAGACAATTAAGCTCGGTGTGCCGATTTCGCCGTAGTGCTTTGTTTGAATGTGCAATGTAACACCGCTGCCGCCAATGCCGCCCAATCCGTTTATGACTTCGCCTTGACGGTTGCCGCCGTAGCCTGTGAACAGTCCGTCAAGTAGGGTTGAATACAAAACCGAGTAGCTTGCCGACTTGCCGTTAGTGCCTATGTTTGCAAGCGTATCGTCACTTGCTATTGAGGGCGCGCCGTTTATTGCCGTTAAAACGGGGTCGAATACAAAGATTTTTCCGTTATACTCCGCATCCTCTGCCGCTTTTTGAACGGCGGGCAGAATTGCGGTTGTGTGCGCGTCGCGAATGCCGCCCCATAAAACCAATGCCGTTTCGTCCTTGCCTAATATGTTTAACAATTCGGGCAAAGTCACGTTTTGAAAGAGTGAGTTTTCTAAAAGATTTGTGTCGTACGCGCCGCCGCCGTTTATCGCAGTGTTGCTGAACGCGAGATACGGGTCGTAAACGGGGGTAGGCGTTACCGACTCGATAAGAGTTCTAACGCTGCTCCTATAACTTTCATCAAATTCGCCCGGAGCGGTAACTTTGGCAACTATAGTACTAAGCTTCGCAGAATAGTCGCGCCTGACCGTCACAAGTAAAGGGGTAATTACCGCGCCGCCGTCCGTTAAGGGAGAACCGCTTGTGAACGAACGGTTAATGCGCTTTAGG
>JAISKW010000091.1 GCA_031260775.1 Christensenellaceae bacterium | reverse complement strand
GTCCATGGTCAACGCGGTTTACAAAAACGCAAAGCGCGGCGGCAAAACCAACTTCACGGTGGGTATCGAGGACGATTTATCCAATTCTTCTTTGAAGATTGACGAGTTTATTAACGCCGCACCCGCCGGCACAATCCGCTGCAAGTTCTGGGGCTTAGGCTCGGACGGCACGGTCGGCGCGAACAAAAACAGCATTAAAATTATCGGCGACCACACCAACAAGTTCGTTCAAGGCTATTTCGCTTACGACAGCAAAAAGTCGGGCGGCGTAACAATCTCGCACCTCCGCTTCGGAAACGAACCGATTAAGTCGTCGTATTTAATAGACCAAGCCGATTTCGTTGCATGCTCCACGCCGTCGTATCTTTTCCGCTACGATATGGTTAGCGACATCCGCGAGGGCGGTACGTTCTTAATCAACAGTATATGGTCGCCCGAGGAAATCGGCGCGCAATTGCCGGCAAAGGTTAAAAACATCATTGCATCTAAGAAGCTTAAGTTCTACACGATTGACGCAAACGCAATCGCGGCAAAACTCGGCTTAGGCGGCAGAACGAACACCATTTTGCAAGCCTCTTTCTTCTATCTTTCGCAGGTTATCCCTTATGCGGATGCCGAAAGCTATATGAAAAAGGCGGCGGAGAAATCGTACAAGAAAAAAGGCGACGCTATCGTCAAAATGAACTTTGACGCTATCGACAACGCTACGCAACAACTTTTTGAGGTTAAGTATCCCGAAGATTGGGCAACGGCAACCGAAGGCGCGGCAATGCAAGTGCCTTTCGGCTCGGATTACTTCAATTCGACAATCAACCCCATTTTAGAGCAACAGGGCGACAAGCTTCCCGTATCGGCGTTCACCCCCGACGGCGTTGTTCCGACAGGCACTACGCAATACGAAAAGCGCGGAATCGCCGTTAAAGTACCGGTTTGGGTCAAGGAAAACTGCATTCAGTGCAACAAATGCTCCGCCGTTTGCCCCCATGCCGTTATCAGACCTACTCTCGCTTCGGAGGAAGAACTCAAAAATGCTCCCGCATCGTTCGAAACTAAAGACGCTATCGGCGTTAAGGTTAAAGGCTTAAAATACCGTATGCAGGTATCTCCGTTCGACTGCACCGGTTGCGGCTCGTGCGCGCAAGTCTGCCCGGCTAAAGAAAAGGCATTATTAATGAAGCCTATCGCCGAGGTAGTAGCCGCGGAAGCTAAGAATTTCGAATACTCCGCAACCCTCCCCGAAACGAAAGCCGAGTACTTCGACACAAACACAATCAAAGGTTCGCAGTACAAAAAGCCGTTATTCGAATACAGCGGCGCGTGCGCGGGTTGCGGTGAAACGCCTTACGTCAAACTCGTTACCCAACTTTTCGGCGACCGTATGATTATCGCAAACGCCACCGGTTGCTCGTCAATCTACGGCGGCTCAGCCCCCACTTGCCCTTACACCAAAAACGACAAAGGACACGGCCCTGCTTGGGCAAACTCCTTGTTCGAGGATAACGCGGAGTTCGGTTTCGGAATCCATCTCGCCTACAAAGCACGCCGTGCGGCAATCGAAACCAAAATCACCGCGCTTAAAGCCGCTTTCGAGCGCGCCGACTACGCCGAAGGCGTTGCCGCCGCCGATGCTTGGCTTGTCGGCAAGGACGACACGGACGCATCAATTGCGGCTTCGGCAAGCCTAATTTCCATTCTTGAAGGTTGCAAGGATTGCGGCTGCGATTTAGACACTCTCGAGCAAGATATTTACAAGGACAAGGACTGCCTTGTTAAGAAGTCCATTTGGATTTTCGGCGGTGACGGCTGGGCGTACGATATCGGCTACGGCGGCGTTGACCATGTACTCGCGAGCGGCGAGGACGTTAACATTCTCGTGCTTGATACCGAAGTTTACTCAAATACCGGCGGACAGGCTTCCAAATCGACCCCTACGGGTTCCATTGCGAAGTTTGCTGCGGCAGGCAAGCGCGTTAAAAAGAAAGACCTCGGTATGATGGCGATGTCCTACGGCTATGTATATGTGGCTCAAGTCGCGTTAGGTTCGAACGACGCTCAAGTGTTAAAGGCGTTAAAAGAAGCGGAAGCTTACAAAGGCCCGTCGCTTGTTATTGCGTACGCGACCTGCATCAACCACGGCGTCAATATGACCGGTGCGATGGCGGAAATGAAAAAGGCCGTTGACTGCGGATACTGGAACTTATACCGCTACAATCCCTCACTTCTTGAAAACAACGAGAACCCGTTCACGCTTGACAGCAAAGACCCCACCGGCGATTTCGGCGAGTTTTTACAGGGCGAAACCCGCTACTCCGCGCTCAAAAAACAATACCCCGCCGTTGCCGAGTCACTCTACGAAAAGTGCAAGACCGACTCCGAAATCCGCTTAGCTTCTTACAAAGCAAAAGCTGCAAAGTAGTGTGATTTTGTTAAGGATAAGACGAAAATGATTATTGCTACACAGTATAAGTTAGATTTCAGAGGAACGTCGTTCGATACGCTCGACTTGTTGGGAGCATCGAACCTCTTTAAGTTTATTGAGGTAATGAATAAGGTTGTAAACTACACTCCGACCTTCATAACAAAGGACGTCGTCGAAAAACTCGCCGCCGACCCCGTTTTCACTCCCCTGATGAGCAAGTTTTCCGCAAAGGATACCAATAAGGCAAAAGCCTTAATCGGTATAATTCTCCGCCAAGTCGTTCAGCTTTCGCCCCTTATGTTCGCGGCAAAATCCATAACGCTCGAAGTCCCCAAAGAAAAGGGCGGCGTTGAAAAAATTGACACGTGGGAATACTCCCGCATTACACCGTAATATAAAATGTATACAGATTGGTTATTTGAAACCGCCAAGGCGAAAAATAAAAAGATTATTCTCGCCGAAGGAACCGAAGCCCGTGTTGTAAACGCGGCAATTGAGGCTACAAAAAAGGGCATTGCACGCATCATTCTTTTGGGCGAGGAAACCGCCGTCCGTAACGCCGTCCCCGGCGCGGACTTAACGGGCATCGAAATTATCGACCCAGTTTCATACGCCAAAACCCCCGAATACGCCGCCTACCTCTATGAACTTCGCAAGGAAAAGGGTTTAACCCAAGAACAAGCCGAAAAGCTCTCGAAAAACGTCCTGTATTTCGGTTGTCTTGCCGTTAAAAAAGGCGATGCGGACGGTTTAGTCGGCGGCAGCGTCAACGCGACTGCGGACGTTTTGCGCCCCGCATTGCAAATAATTAAGGGCAAAAAGGGCATTAAAACCGTTTCGTCGTGCTTTATTATGGTGCTGCCCGAAAGCTCACCCTACGGCGAAAAGGGCGTTATGATTTTTACCGATTGCGGCGTTATCCCCAACCCCACAAGCGAGCAGCTTGCGGACATTGCTAAATCCGGTGCGGATTCGGCACGCGCCTTAGGCGGCATTGCCGACCCCAAGGTCGCGCTTTTGTCGTTTTCCACAAAGGGCAGCGCGAAAGACCCGCTTGTTGATAAGGTAACGGCGGCTCTCGCCATTATGAAAGAGGATTCGTCAATCGATTTCGAATATGACGGCGAGCTTCAGTTAGACGCGGCAATCGTTCCTTCCGTAGGCGCGCAAAAGGCAAAAGGCAGCGCGGTCGCAGGCAAGGCGAGCGTTTTGGTTTTCCCCGACCTTCAAGCCGGGAACATCGGCTACAAGCTTGTGCAACGCTTCGGCGGCGCAATAGCAATCGGGCCTATCTGCCAAGGCTTAGCCTCCCCCGTAAACGACCTCTCGCGCGGTTGCACCGTTGAGGACATCGTAGGTACGGTTGCAATAACCGCGTTGCAGACTTTATAATTAAACAGATATAAAAAACAATATGAAAAAAAATATTATTGCTGGTAACTGGAAGATGAACAACGGCTTGACCGAGACCATCGAACTCATTGCGGCGTTAAAGCCGTTAGTTAAAGACGCCGAGGCGGAGGTTGCGGTTTGCGTACCTTTCACCGACCTTGCGGTTGCGAAAAAGGCCCTTAAAGGCTCAAAAATCAAGCTTGGCGCGCAGAACATTCACTGGGCGGACAAGGGCGCGTTCACGGGAGAAATCAGCGGAGCGATGCTCAAAGAACTCAAGGTTGACTATGTTATCATCGGGCACAGCGAACGCCGTCAATACTTCGGCGAGACCGACGCTACCGTTAACGCACGCTTAAAGGCGGCATTGAAATACGACATTAAACCTATCGTTTGCGTCGGCGAAACTCTTGCCGAGCGCGAAGCGGGCAAGGTTGAGGAAGTTCTCATCCGTCAAACAGAGGGCGCATTTGCCGACATTGACAAAGCCTCTCTCAAGAACATCGTTGTTGCTTACGAACCCGTTTGGGCTATCGGAACCGGCAAAACGGCTACCTCAGACGAGGCAAACGACACAATCGCTATCATTCGTAAAAAAATCCAAAAGCTCTACGGCTCGCCCGTTGCAAAGGCTCTCCGCATCCAATACGGCGGCTCGATGAACGCCAAGAACGCGAAAGAGTTGATGGCAAAAGAGCAAATTGACGGCGGTTTAATCGGCGGCGCGTCGCTCAAGGCTGTTGACTTTTCTCAGGTCGTCAACTACAACGCATAATAGCTTTAAGCGATTGAGTTTGTTTTTGGGAGCGGGAGGAGTCTGCATTTTTCAGTTCCCTCCACCGCTCTCGCGGTATGCTATGCGCTGTATGCCCTTCGGACGCGCGCGCGCATAGTCAAGGCGCGAGGACAATCTCCTCCCTCTTAGCACCCCCCTCCCTTTATTTTAAGATTACACAACAAGGCGCAACCACGCGCCTTGTTTTCGTTTGTTCTTAATTGCTATTCCACAACGAATCACTTCACTTTATGTACCGTTTCGGTTGAAAAACTCCCTGTTGACGGGCAATACTATTCGATGTATAGTATTATATATTAAGCAGTATTTATGAAGGCGCAAACGAAAAAAGGTTTAGTTGAGGTGGCGGTGTTGTCGGCGATATGCGGCGAGGCGTCGTACGGATACAAAATTTTGCAGGATATCTCGCCGTACGTTCCCGTGTCGGAATCGGCGTTGTATCCGATTTTGCGCCGCCTTGAGCAAGCCGGGGCGTTGACGACTTATTCGGCGGA
>JAISKW010000053.1 GCA_031260775.1 Christensenellaceae bacterium | reverse complement strand
AGTCCTCGCTGACCTTTTTAATAACGGCGTGTAAATTCAAATCGCTCGTATCCACTTTGCCGTTACCGAGCATATCCTGCGCGTACCAAAGCCGGGCAAGGAAGCGCACGCAGCCCTTAATTCCGTCGTCTTGCCAAGGCGCGGGCATACCGTATTCGCCGATAAACAGCGTGTAAACGCGCAAAACGTCCGCGCCGTACTCCTTTATAACGTCGTCGGGATTGACCACGTTCCCCGCCGACTTGCTCATTTTTTGACCGTCCGACCCCAAAATTAATCCTTGCATTGAACGGCGTTTGTACGGTTCTTTCTCCGAAACCGCGCCTATATCAAACAAAAATTGATTCCAAAACCGCGAGTAAATAAGGTGACGGGTTACATGCTCCATACCGCCGTTGTACCAGTCAACCTGATTCCAATACTTATAGGCTTCGGCGTTTACGAGCGCGCCCTTTTCGTTCGGCGACATATACCGTAAAAAATACCACGACGAGCCTGCCCATTGAGGCATTGTATCGGTTTCGCGTTTGGCTTTGCCTCCGCATACCGGGCAGGTTGTTTCGACCCAATCGGTGCATTTCGAAAGAGGGCTTTCACCGTCGTCGCTGACCCGTATTTCGTCCAAATGCGGCAATTTTACCGGTAAATCCTTTTCGGGTACGGGCACTTGTCCGCATTTCGGGCAATGGATTATCGGAATAGGTTCGCCCCAGTAGCGTTGACGGTTAAACGCCCAGTCTTTCATTTTATAATCGACCTTTGCTCTGCCGATGCCGTCCTCACCGAGTTTTTTTGTGATGACTTTAATCGCTTCCTTAACCGCTAAACCGTTCAAAATGCCCGAATTCACAAGCGTACCGCCCTCTTTTGCGATATAGGCTTCCTTTGTGACGTCGCCGCCCGAAATGACCTCTACAATCGGTAAATCAAAGGTTTTTGCGAACTCATAATCGCGCGTGTCGTGCGCCGGAACCGCCATTATCGCGCCCGTGCCGTAGCCCGTTAAAACATAATCGGCAATGAAAAGCGGTATTTTTTTACCCGTTAACGGGTTGATTGCGTCAACACCCTTTAATTGAACTCCGGTTTTGTCCTTGTTCATAAAAAGGCGGTCAAATTCTTTTTTCAGTTTGGTTTTCGCGCAATAATCCTCAACCTCGGCTTTGTTTTTAATTTGCGAAGCGTACTTCGCGACAAGCGGATGCTCCGGTGCAAGTACCAAAAACGTAACGCCGTAAATTGTGTCGGGGCGCGTTGTGTAGACGGTTAATTTGTCCTTGCCGTTCACGGTAAAGTCAATTTCCGCGCCGGTGGACTTGCCTATCCAGTTTTGTTGCTCGGTTTTGATGCGCTCGGGAAAGTCAACCTCGTTCAAGCCGTCTAAGAGCTTTTCGGAGTAGTCGCGGATTTTCAAAAACCATACGTCCTTTTCCTTTTGCACAACCTCGCTGCCGCAGCGGTCGCAAACGCCGTCTTGGCTTTCCTCGTTTGCGAGTACTACCTTACACTTAGGGCAAAAATTGACGAACGAACGCGATTTATACGCCAAACCTTTTTTGAAAAGCTGTACGAAAATCCATTGCGTCCACTTATAGTAATCCTCGTCGGTAGTATCGATGACGCGCGAAAAATCGAACGAAAACCCGACCTTTTTGAGCTGCTCGCCGAAGTTTTTTATGTTCGTGTCGGTAACGACGCGGGGATGTACGCCGTGTTCGATTGCGTAATTTTCGGTCGGGAGTCCGAACGCGTCATAACCGATAGGGAACAGAACGTTGTAGCCTTGTAAACGGCGTTTGCGCGCGATTACCTCCATTGACGAGTACGCGCGTATGTGCCCCACGTGAAGCCCCGCCCCCGACGGATACGGAAATTCGACTAAGCAATAGTACTTCGGCTTTGTTTTGTCCTCTTTCGCGTTGAAAATGCCGGACTTGTACCACTCGTCCTGCCGCCTCTTTTCAACTTCCTTAAATTCATATATTCTTGCCATTTTAATATATCTACTTATTTTATACTTAAAATTGATATTCGGCTATAATTTCATTCAAGATGAATTTAACGGTTATCGGAAAATACGGCCCCTACGCCACCCCGACGGGCGGCGCGTGCAGTTGCTACCTTGTCGAAGGTACGGATTACAAATTTATAATGGACTTGGGCGCGGGCACGCTCGGCAAATTGCGCGCAAAAGTTAATATCGAAGATGTGGATTTTATCTATATTACACACCTGCACTACGACCATACAAGCGACCTTTTAACGCTCCGATACCTCCTTGAGGACAAGAAAAAACGCCTAAAAATTTACGCGCCGTTAAACGAAACTCCGTGGAGTAAAATACTGTTTACGCATCCCTTATTTGACGTTACGGATACCTCAACTTTGAATTCAATTGAAGTTAAAACAAAAGGCGGCGCAACGCTTAAAGCGGAATTAATCCCGACAATTCACCCGGTTTTTAATTTAGGAATTAAAATATCGGACGGCGAAAAAACGCTTGCGTACACGGGCGATACCGATTATTGCGATGCCGTAATTAAGCTGCTCTCAGGTGCGGATTTAGCCGTTTGTGATTGCTCGAAACCTACGGGATTCAAGAGTGCGCACTGTACCGAGAGCGGCGCATTAAAGCTTTATGCCCAAACCCATACCCCGATTATCGCCTCGCATCAAAACGAAGATTACGACCCCGCCGCGTTTTTCGCCGCAAATAACCCGAATATCGTTTCGGCAATCGAAGGCAAAACATATCATCTGTAAACACCGTTAATTTGTCACCTTGCGCGGAGTTGCGCCTTGTTGTGTATTACCCAAACTACCGTTTGTATTTCTCCCCAAAAAACATATATGCCTTGATGAGCTTTTCAAAGGGGAGGTGAATCATCACTATATAGCCGTCCAGCCGCCGTCTACCCAGAGAATTTGCCCGGTGGTGAAACGGGAAGCGTCTGAAGCGAAGTAAATGAGGGAGCCGTCGAGCTCGCCGGCTTCACCTACGCGTCCCATAGGACAGTAAACTTGAATTTGTTTTTGGAAACCCTCGTTAGCGAGCATACCTTGTGTCATTTCGCTTGCAAAATACCCGGGGCCAATGGCGTTTACGGTGATGCCGAACTTCGCCCACTCGACGGCAAGCTCTTTGGTAAGCATAAGAACCGCACCCTTTGTGGCGCAGTAACTTGCAATGGGAAGTCCCGACATAGCAACGCCGCTGTGAATACTGCCGATGTTGATAATTTTGCCGTACTTTTGTGCCTTCATTATCTTGCCGACCTCGCGCGCAGTGAAAAATACCCCGTTAAGATTGACATTAATGACCTTTAACCAGTCCTCATCTGTTTGAAGCTCGGCAGGCATACCGAAAGCGTTGCCGGCATTGTTGACTAAAATATCGATGCGTCCGAACGCCGTATGAACCTCGGCAACGGCGGCTTTTATGTTAGCCGTGTCGGTGACGTCGCATTTTATTGCTAACGCTTTAACGCCGTAAGCCTCGACTTGAGCTTTGACCTCCTGAAGCTTGTCAATGCGGCGTGCAAGTAATGCGACGTCTGCGCCTTGTTTTGCGAGTGCGATTGCAAACTGAACACCCAAACCGCTTGACGCGCCGGTGATGATTGCCTTTTTTCCTGTTAATTCAAACATAATCTTTTGTTCCTATATTATAATATCAGCCGCCTTGCTTTGCGGCAATTATGGCGTCCTCGATGTCGGAAATGAGATGCTCCTTGCTAATCCAGCAATCGCGGCTCCAAACGCGGATAATTTTCATACCGCGGTTTTCTAAAAACTTAGGGCGGTAAACGTCGCGCTCTAAAACGCTTTCGCTTGTACGGTACGCCTCGTTGTCGCACTCGATGCCCAAAATATACTTGCCTGACTCCTCGTCGTAAACGGCAAGAGAAAGCTTGTATTCGGTGTTACCGAGGTTGTAGTCAACCTTGTAGCCCCGTTCGATAAGCGCGTCACGCAGTTTTTCGGCATACTCGCCGACGGGGAGTTTTGCCTCGGCTTTCTTTTTTAGGGTGGTTAGAACGGTGTTAATTTCGGTTTTGTCCTTGTCGCTGACGGCGCGTGCGTATTGCAGGTATTTTTTGAGTAAGCGCGGCCCGTTGTTTTTCGCGGTTTCGGCGCGGTCAAGCTCCTCCGGTTCGATACTTGTTACGACGTAAACCTTTTTCTTTGCACGGGTAACGGCAACGTTCAAGCGGTTTTCGCCGCCTTCGAGCGATAACGAACCGAAGTTTGCGTACACCGCGCCGTCCTCGTTGCGGGCATAGCCGACGGAGAAAATTATGATATCGCGCTCCTCTCCCTGAACGTTTTCAAGGTTTTTTACGAAAATACCTACGCTTTCGCCGTTTTCGGTGCGGATTTTTTCGGCATTTATGAGCCTCGCAAAGTTGCGGTTATTTTCGGCTTCCTCGTCGATTAAGTCCTCGATATACTCTTGCTGTTCGGTGTTGAAGGTGACGATACCGATAGTTTCGCGCTCCTCGCGTTTGGTTAAAATTTTCTTTAACAGCTTAACTACCTCGCGCGCCTCGTCGGCGTTGCGGCGGTGCTTCCAAAGCCCGCCTTTAACAAAAATACGCTCAATCGGCGGTTCCTGCGTGGCGAAGGGCTTAATATCCGGGGCAATTTGCAGTTTATTGTCGTAGAACGCCGCGTTCGAAAAGTCGATTAACGCCGCGTACGCGCTGCGGTAGTGGTAGTTTAGCGCGACTTGCGGGTAGCGTGCGCTCGCTAAGTCTAAGAGGCTTTCAACTTCCAACGCGGCTTGTGTCGAAAGGTCGTCGGCGTAGGTTTCGTCGTTGCCGGTGTACCTCTTAATAAACGTACGGGTCGGGCGCAACTGTTTGTTGTCGCCGGCAACAACCACCTTTTTGCCGCGGTATATCGAGGGGATTGCCGCTTCGATAAATATCTGCGACGCCTCGTCGAACACGACTAAATCGAACAAGCCGGGTTTTAGCGGAAAAACTGTGCTAACAACCTCGGGGCTCAAGAGCCATACGGGGAACAAACGGAGTAAATACTCGTCGAATTCGTTCAAAACGTTGCGCAACGGGCGGTATTTTTGCGTGCGTTGGATTTCGTATAAAAAGTCTTTTGCGGTGGAGTGACGGTCGTCGGTTTTTTCGTCACCGTTAAACCCGCCGTTGAAATAATACGCATACTCTTTTGCGAAGCTTTCGGCGGCAAGCATTTTTGAATATTTCCGTTCTTCGTCCTTAAGGGCGATAATGCGGCTCCTAAGGCTTTGGAAGGTGACGGTTTTGGCTAAAAATTCCTCGCGAACCTCGCTTTCCTTAATTAGCTCGGCGTAAACGCGGAGGGGCAGAATTTTATCCAATGTCGATTGCATACCGACTTTGCCGCCGCCGCCCTGCACCGAGCAAAATTGAAGAATTTCCTTTACGCTGTCGGACAAAGCCGTGATAGCGGCGGATAGGTCACGCGTTTTTACAAAGCCCTCCAAAGCCTCCGAAAGCTTAGTTAAAATGTAGCGGTTGCCGTTCATTATGCCCGAAATTGCTACGGCAAACCCTTCCTTATTCAGTATCGATGACAAAACGCCAAAGCCGCCGGCGTACTCGTCAAGCGCGTTTTTGGCGATATTCAGGTCTACAATTACGTCCTCGCGCCGCTTGTTGTACTTCGTTTTAACAAACGGGTACGCTAACCATAACGGAGGTAATGCCGACGCCTTTAGAAAATTATACAGAGCTTTGTTTTCACTGTCGGTCAAAAGAGTTGCTATATGGCGGATTTCCCTGCGGTTCTGCGACGGCTTTTCGTAGTAAAACGGCAAAAGGTAACGCGAACGCGGATATGACGAAAATTTGAACGGTTCAAGGTCGCCCTCAAGCAAGGTTTTTACGAGCGTACGCGCCTCACGGAGCTTGTGCATATCCGTACTTGCGTCAATCAGGGTCGTAAACGGATTTTCATTAGATAGAATTTGATACGAAACAAAGGTGTCGATTAGGTTCTTGTCGCGAATGAGTTTCAGGTCGTTTCGTATAGTATAGTAATCCGCATTGTAGAAATTGGTAGCCTTAAGGTCGGCAAGCAAACGAAGCTCCTCGTTACTCGTGATGTTGTAGCTTTCGGCGTACATTTCCTGCAGCGAAAGCCCGAACGGTGTTTTTTCAAACAAAGCGTTTGCGATGTTCGACAGGACGCGGATTTCGTCCTTGATGTTATTAAACACCGCTTCGTGCGCCGTTTTTGCATCCTCCTTTTCGCCGAGCGGCGTAAAATTCGCTTGTTTTAAGGTGTTGAGGTGCGCCGTGCGCATCTTTTCATAAAACGCAGTGCGCTCCTTTTCGGGGTCGGGAATGAGCATTGCCTTGGATGACAATGTTCCCAAACGGTTGTAAACGACGTCCAAAGCCGCACGCTTTTGCGAAACGACCAAAACACGCTTTCTTTTAACAAGACTGTCACAAATAATGTTTGCGATTGTCTGCGATTTTCCCGTGCCTGGAGGCCCGAAAATCACAATATTATCCACTTCCTCGAGCTTTTTGATGGCGTTTTCCTGCGCATAATCAAGGTCGTGCATTTCGAAGTAACGCGTGTTTTCGTTGCTTGCTTTGGGTTTGTTCAGGGTGTGGCTGTCTAAAAGAGTCTTAATTGAGGGGGAAGTTAGCTCGTCCTTTTCGAGCGCGAGATAGTCGCTGTATATGCTGTTTGCGAGGGGGAACCGCCCTATTACGGCGCAGTTTTTTACTTCGAACGAATCGGAGGGGGTAAGCCGACCGGTAATCTCGTCCAAATCATCGTACTTTACGAACCCTTTTTTGCTCGGCTGACTGATTTTGAAACCGCGCGCCCGCAGTGTTTCGAGAACGTCACGAACGTCTTTGGGGTTACTCTCCTCTCCGCGTTGGAATTCCTGTACAATGTTGTCGGTTTTTAGTCCTTTTTCCTTTGCATAAGCGAGAATGAAAGCTTTGTTCAGTAAAAACAACTTCCTGTCCGCCGAATGCTTTAGCGTGACCTCGGGAAAGCTCGCTACGACGTCGACGGGAAATAAAATAAGCGGCGCGGCAACGGGCGTATCCTGATTGATGTTGCCGAAAACGAAAGGGTAACCTAAGTATAATTCGTTGCGCCCGGTCTCCTTTTCGAACGCCTCGTTTTCGCGAATCAGATATTTTATGCTGTCGATTTCCTTTGTGAGGCGCGTTTTACCGCCATCGCGCGAAGAACGGGGAAGTGCTTTATTCGAAAGTAAATCGTCAAGAGAAACTTGTTCTTCCTCGGATACGATAACCGATTTGGCGTATTCGGT
>JAISKW010000052.1 GCA_031260775.1 Christensenellaceae bacterium | reverse complement strand
ATTCAAGGAATAGCCGAAGCGGAGAAATTTAAGGCAAAGCGGTTCGTAACAACCATAAGCGAGCATCCCTCGCAAGGCGGCGCGCTCACATGCTTAGCGCAAAAGGGTGCGGATGTACTACTTGCCGAGTCGGAAAAGAGCGGAGGCAGAGTCTGCCTCGAGGCGTTAGAAAAGCAATGCGCAGGCGTCCTTCTCGGAGCGTTCAGTCTGGTCGAAAGCGAAACGGGAGTTGTGCAAAACGCAAAGGAAATCGGCGGGATTTTGCACGCAAACGGCGCGCTGTTTCACCTTGACGCAACGCAAGCCGCGGGGAAAATTCCGATAGCGGATATGAATGCCGATACAATCAGCTTTTCACCCCACAAATATTACGGCTTAAACGGAATTGCGTTTTTGGCAAAGAAAAAAGATTTAGTTATAGCCCCTTTGATTAAAGGCGGCGGCAATCTAACACCGCTTAGGTCGGGAACAATATCGCTGCCGCTATTACTTGCGAACGAGGAAGCAACGCGAATCGCGGCAAACGAGCGGAGCACACGGTTCAAAATGGTTGATGCATTAAATGCGTTATTGAGAGCCCGTTTATCGGAAATTGAGAGCATAAACGTCAATTCACCCGTAGATGCACTTCCTCATATCTTAAACCTGTCCTTCAAAAATGCCGACGGAAAAGAGGCACGGCAATACCTGTACGCTCACGGAATATGCGTGTCGCATAAGTCCGCATGCTCCGCGCCCGACCTGCCCTCAAAAGCTGTTTTCAATTTAACGCAAAGTAAAAAACTTGCCCAAAATTCTTTTAGAGTTTCTCTTTCGCACCTAACAACCGAAACGGATTTATCTGCGCTTATAGAAGTTATCAAACAAATATAATCCTTATGTTGTAAGGATTCTGCGACTTCGCGCAGAACGACAAGAAAAATATAAATATCCGTTAAAAACAAAAGAAAAGACGCAACAGTATACCCCGTTGCGCTCTTATCCAAATATTCGTTTTAATTTCTTTTTCGGAAAACATTCCCCTTGAATCAGCTTTTCAAAAGGGAGGGGTTCGGGAAGGGGAATCACTTTTCACAGAAAAGCGTTCCTCACTCCCCGAAGGAACACACCTAAGAAACTACTTCTTGTAAACTTCGGGGTGATTCTTGACCATAACGGACATCGCGTCGTCGCACTTGTCGAGAGTCTCGGCAATAAGCTCGTCGGTAATGGAGAGGTTCATAAAATGGTTGTGGTGGTTGGTAATGAACACACCGCGTTTAACGCACTCGGCAATCCACTCTTGGTGAAGGAGGAGCGATTTGTCGTCGGTAATCATAATGTAGAACATCGCCGGCTCGCCGGAAACGGATAAACCGACGCCGTAGTTCTTTGCGATAGCTTTCATACCGTCGGTGAGCTTCAAGCCCTTTTCGCGGAAGAAACGGGTGGCGTACTCGGGGTCGGAACCGCCTTTTGTCATCTTGTTGATGTTGGCAATACCGGCGGCGAAAGGAACCGCGCTCATCCAGTAAGAGCCGGTGAACACGATTGAGCTGACGGTAGCTTTAAGGAAATCCTTGCCGCAAAGCGCGCTGATGTTGTAGCCGTTGGCGATTGCTTTACAGAATGTGATTAAGTCGGCTTCGAAACCGTAGTGGTTGTCCGAACCGTGAACGCTTAGACGGAACCCGGCACGGATATCGTCAACGATTAGGATAATGCCGTACTCGGTGCAAAGCTTGCGGACTTCCTGCCAGTACCCTTGCTCGGGAAGAACGTTGTCGCGGAAGTTGCCGTGGAGATAAGGGGTTGAAATGAAGCACGCAATGTCGTCCTTGTTCGCCTCGATTGTCGCCTTGAGCTGCGGAATGTTGTTGAAATCAACATATAAAGCCTGCTCGACCTCGCCTTTAAGAACGCCGGGGCTGTCAAGACGTTGCGTCCAGGGGGCAACGCCGTGGTAGAAGCCGTTAACGAAAATGATTTTGCGTTTGCGTGTGTGCGCACGGGCAATCATAATGGAAAACTGGGTAACATCGCCGCCGTTTTTGCAGAAAAACGACCAGTCTTTTTTAACGGTTTTGGTGAGTAACTCCGCAAAATCAACCATAACCGTCGAAGGGAGGGTGGTGCAGTTGCCCAGAGCCGCCTGCTTTTGCGCCGCAGCGTCAACCTCGTCGTCGGCGTAGCCTACAACGTTAGGGCCGTAACCGCACATGTAGTCGATAAAACGGTTGCCGTCCGCATCCCACATTTCGCTGCCCTTTGCTTTAGTCGCAAAGAAAGGGAAAGCCGAGGTAGGTATCATACAGCCCTCCGCAGGGCCTAAGTGACCGTATACGCCCGAGGGGATAACCGCACCGGCGCGCGCCATAAATTCTTGATTTTTTGTATATGTATAAGTTTCGTATTTTGACATTTTTATTTCCTCCTTTAATTACGCCAAGTAAATCGGCACAATGTTTAATAGCTTGTTGAGGTCGTCCAAAAGCGGGATAAACCCTTTCATAACAAGCTTGCCGCTCGAAAGCGCGCTCATCGCATTTAATTCGCCCGAAATGAGTTTTCCGGCGTTCTCTAAGCTGTCGAAAGTCATAAAGGCTAACTCCTTGCCCGTGCTGCCCGCAAAGTATGTAAGCTTGTGACCTTTAGCGCGGATTGTCGCCTTTTCGCCGGGAATAACGTTGCCGTTTGCGTCGATACTGTCGGCAATGGACATCCCGATGTCGCCGTCATGGAGCCTGATTGCCGTAACCTTGCCGATTTCGTCAACGTTGGCTATTTGCGCGATTGCCGCAACCATCGCGTGGAATTGCA
>JAISKW010000028.1 GCA_031260775.1 Christensenellaceae bacterium | reverse complement strand
TTTGAAAAGCTAATCACGTGCTATATGGCTTGGATAAGAAATTAAAACGACTATTTGGACAAAAAAAACAAGGCGCGTAATTGCGCCTTGTTGTGTATTATCGAAACTTTTCTATTTGTCCGCCCCAAAAAACATATAAAGCAAAACAGCTTTACGGAGGGAGAGGGAGGCGTTACTCTGAAACGCGGTTACTTAATCTTCGAAAGCTGGTTAGCCATCTGGGTGAAAATGACGCCAAGACCGTACGCGCCGGCATCGGGGTAACCGATAGACCTTTCGCCGACCGTTCCTGCTCTGCCCATACGCGCCGCGATAGATTTGGTGTATTCCGCGCCTGCAACAGCGGCTTCCGCGCCTTTCTTAAGCCCTATAAGGAGCTTCTCGCCGGCTTTCGCGCTGGAGGCGAGGGCCTCGGCGGTAGGGGCAAGAGCATCAACGAGGGTTTTGTCGCCGACAACCGCGCCGCGACCGAAGCTGCGTTCGCCCGTGTCTTGTACGGCTTTGAGTGCGGCGGCGAGAATATCGCCTAAGTCCTTCAATGTGATTTCCTCTTTGCCCTCGGCGGCTTTGCCGGCTCCGCGGAACGCGCTGCCCCAAATAGGGCCGCTTGCACCGCCGCAGTACTCTTTGATAATTTCGCCGGAGGACTTAAGAAACGCGCCGATGTCGGTTTTTACGCGGGTATCCCAGTCGGCTTTGAGTTGTTTGAAGCCTTTGGCAATGCTCATACCGAAATCGCCGTCACCGGCAACTGAATCCATTTCGCAGAAATGCACCTCGTTTTCGATGATAACGTCAGCCATATAGTCAATCCACTTGACGAACGCCGCGGTGTTGATAGTCTCGCCGACTTTTGCCTTGCCTTTAACGGCAAAGCTTGCCTTGTCAACAGCCGAAACCGCTTTAGCGGCAACGGTTGCGCCGTCCGCAACGACGGCGGCAGGGGAAAGCGTTCCCAAACCTGCCGAAGCTAACGCCTTGGCAACCGCTTTAACGGCGGCGAGAGCGTCAGTCGCCTCTTTGGAGGAACTGCCCTTGCGGAGCGCGGGCGTGCTTACGGGAGCGTCAAGCAACAATTTCAGCTCGTCGTCTAAGCGGAGTACCGAAACCGACGCTCCCGCCATATCGATAGAAGTCATAAAATTGCCGACGAGCGTGTCGTAAATTTTAATTTTGTTCTTTTCAAGCTCGTTCGAAACGCTGTTGTTGAAAAGGTATAACTCTTGAAGCGGTGTGCCGCCGAATCCGTTGATAAGAAGTGCGACTTCCTCTCCTTTTTTGAGTTTTAAGTCCTCGATGAGGTCTTTAACGATAGTGTCGGCTAAAACGTCGCTCGATTGCAGTTTTTCGCGGCGGCGACCCGGCTCACCGTGAATACCAACGCCGAACTCCATTTCGTCCGCGCCGATGTCGAAAGTCGGGGTGCCCTTTGCGGGGACGGTGCATGAAGTGAATGCGAAACCGAAACTGCGAACGTTATCGATGACCTTTTGTGCAACGCGCTTGACCTCGGGGAGGCTTGCGCCCTCCTCGGCTTTCGCGCCGGCGATTTTGTGTACGTAAACCGTGCCGGCAACGCCGCGGCGACCGACGGTGTAAAGGCTATCCTTAACCGCGATGTCGTCGTTTACATAAACCGCATCTACAAGTAAGCCGTCCTCTTTTGCATCGGAAGCGGCGTTGTTGAAGTTCATGCAGTCGCCGCTGTAGTTCTTGACGACCATTAAAGTGCCGGCAGGGGAGGCAACCGCTTTAAGTCCTTGATAGACTTGCGTTTGCGAAGGGGAGGCGAAAATATCGCCGCAAACCGCCGCATCGAGCATACCCGTGCCGACGAAACCGCCGTGTGCCGGTTCGTGACCCGAACCGCCGCCCGAAATCAGGGTGACCTTGCCGGGGGTTAACTCGCGCCTTTTTACGATTTTATATTTTTCGATAAAATCAAGCTCGGGATGAGCCTTAATCATACCCTTGCACATTTCGATAACAAAGGTCTCGGGAGTGTTAATTATTTTTTTCATATTATATTTAAGAGGTGAAAAAAGACGAACCGCTTGCCTTCGGTTCGCAATCCGTCTTTTTTCTATTAAAATTTACAGACCTTTCGCTTCTCTGCCAAGTGCGTCGGCTGCGAGAATCGCCGCGGCGACTGCGTCTTTGGTGACGGGGAACGGCATAAAGTGAATTGACTCCTCGGGAATCGAAGCCTTTGTCGCGACCTCGTCAAGGCGTTTTGCATCAAGTTCTTTTACGCCTAAGTCGGCTAAGCAGACGGGAAGTCCTACGGTTAAACAGAAATCGATAACGGTATCGATTTCCTCTTGCTCGGCGTTCTCCAAAACAAGCTGCGCGAGTGTGCCGAACGCGACCTTTTCGCCGTGTAGGTATTTATGGGTTTCCTCCAAAACGGTTAAGCCGTCGTGGATGGCGTGCGCCGCAGCAAGTCCGCCGCTCTCGAAGCCTAAGCCCGAAAGGAGGGTATTTGCCTCGATGATGTTCTCTAACGAGGGGGTGACGACTTTCTTTTCGCAAGCGAGTTTCGCTTTATAGCCGTCCTCAAGCAAGGTTTCGTAGCAAAGCTTTGCTAACGCTTTAGCCGCTAAGGTTTGCATACCCGGCCCGATTGCCGTTTTGCCGGTGTAGCCGCAAGGCAAGCACGCGTTTACACGGTTGAATGAAACGGAGTTTGCACGCGCCTCGAAATAGGTCGAAAGCGCGTCGCCCATGCCGGATACTAAGAAACGGACGGGTGCGCCGGCGATAACCTTGGTGTCGATTAAAACTACCGACGGGTTTTGCTTGAAGTATGCATAGTCGTCAAACGCGCCCTCATCGGTGTATAAAACAGCCGAGTGAGAAGTAGGAGCATCGGTCGCCGCGATTGTCGGAACGATAATTAACGCCTCGCCTTCGGCAACGCACTTTGCGGTATCGATTGCTTTGCCGCCGCCTAAGCCGATTGTGCAGGCGCACTTTGCTGCCTTCGCGATGCCCTGAAGGGTTTTAACAACGTTTCTTGAGCACTCTCCCTTGAAGCCTTCTGCGGGGATGAACTCGATGCCGTATTTTGCTGCGGTCGCGTCAAGCTTGTCTTTAACAAGCGTCAGCGCGAACTTATCGGCGATTAAAAGGGCCTTTTTGCCAAAGGTCCTTACGAAATAGCCAAGGTTAAGGATTTCGTCTTCGCCTTGAACATACTTTGTGGGACAAATAAATGCTTTTCTCATATTTTTTTCGGGTTTTACGATGTGAAAACCCATTTTTTATAATATACAATTTTACGCGGTTTGAAACAAGATACTTTGTAATTTTTCCTTACAAAGTCCTAAAAACCGCCATAATTCCGTTAAAACTCGCAGACGACTAACGTAAAATTGTGAAAGCGGTTATGCCAAACGCCTTTACCGTCTTTTTGCGGACAAATTTCTCCGCCCGATACCGCATACGCATAAGGCGCGCCGTTCGTTACCTTGTTTACCCTTTCCGCTTCGCTTGCCTTTTTGTCGCCGAGCGTCAAATAACGAGCTAAGCACGAATACATCAGTAGCCCCGCATGCTTATCCGCCTCGATTAGCTTGAGTAAATTTTCCGCCGTCGTCGTTACTTCGTCCGCATTTAATATGCCGACAGAAATTGCACCGCCTTCTTGAATATCGCCGCCGCTGAATATGTACTCCTCCGGAGTCGTTCCGAAAACGGTGCGTGCAATAGGCTCGGAGCCGTCGCAGTAGTCAATTAAAATCGGCGCGCCGCCCGTTCCGGCTTTCATTAAATCGCGCGGATACCCGGCTTGCTCCAAATAATCTATCGCGGGAATACCGTTGATTGTCTTTAGAACGTTTCGTTCGCTCGAGGTTATTATCGCCTTCGAGCGTTTTACCTTAGTGAAATCTACCGAAATAATGCGCATTGTCGGCAGAGGCGCGTTGTATACCGCAACGAATGCCGCGTTCGTCGCGTACGCTTTGCCGTTCAGTATTGTCTGCGAAGTTTCGTAGGTAGACAAGTGGTCGACCGTTACCGTGCCGAACAAAGGTATTGCCCCGGTTGCTTTATCGAAACTCCTAATAATTTCGTCACCGCCGCAGGTCTGCATAAGCGGCGCGTAAATAAGCGCGTAGACGGGTTTGCCTATAGCCTCACCGGCCGTTGCT
>JAISKW010000134.1 GCA_031260775.1 Christensenellaceae bacterium | reverse complement strand
CGCGGCGCAGTGCCTCCGTCCCCGGCGCCGCCCCGACACTGCCCAGGCGCAGTTGGAGTTCTTGTTTGCCGTCGCTACCCGACTTTGCGAACTCCTCGGCAATGTGCACGGCGTACGAGGGAGTACAAGCAATAATAGTCGCGCCGAAGTCCTTAATGAGCGTTAATTGCTTGTCGGTGTTGCCCGAGGATGCGGGAATGCAGGTTGCGCCGAGTGCCTCTGCGCCGTAATGCAAGCCCAAACCGCCGGTGAACAGCCCGTAGCCGTAGCAAACGTGAACGATGTCCTCAACCGAGCCGCCTGCGGCAACGATTGCGCGCGCGCAACATTCGCCCCAAACGGCGATGTCTTTTGCGGTAGAGCCCGCAACGGTCAGCTTGCCCGTTGTGCCGCTCGAGGCGTGTATACGGGTGATATCGCGCATCGGCGCGGCAAACATCCCGAAAGGATAGCTATTCCGTAAGTCCTTTTTTTCGGTAAACGGTAGCTTGTAAAGGTCGTCAATGGACTTGATGTCGGAGGGTTTAAGCTTAATATCGTCCATTTTTTCGCGGTACGGTTTTTGTGCCTCGTAAACGTATTTGACGATTTTAATAAGCTTTTCGCTTTGCAGTGCTTTCTTTTCGGCAAGTGTCATACACTCCGCCGCTTTATTAAAATAGTTACTCATTAGTAGTTAGATAACATTGTTAATTTTAATGTAAAACGTATGCTCATTCAACGGTAATCTATATAATTGGTTTATCAAATATATTACAATATTTGTAATGGAAGATAAAAACTCTGTAACGCCGGAAATCACCGAGGGTTCCGCGGCGGCGGTCGTTGATAGGGGTCTTGGCAAGAAATATGTGCCGGGGAGCGAGGCTATCCTGTTTACAATCGGCATATTCTTCGTTGCCGCGCTAACCGGGGTTGTTAACAGCTACCGTTTTAACTACCTCAACGACGTCGTATTCGTCGGGGTTGCCGATGCGAGCGAAAAAATTTCGCTTATCACTACGATATTCCAAATTGTGGAATACGCGATGTGGTTTTTGTTTATTTTCATAATCGACCGCACAAAAACCAAATACGGCAGGTTCAAGCCGTACGGAATTATCTTTACCATACCCGCTTTTTTAGCGAGTATTTTTATGTTTTGGAACCCCGATATCGACATCAACGGCGCGTCGATTATGGTATATTTCATCGCCGTCAACGTCGTTTATGCGGTTGCAAACACCTTTATCAACTCAGTTAAAAACATTTCGAACGTAATTACCCCGAACAATAAAGAGCGTACTATGCTCATCACGTGGCGTGATATTTTGTCGGCAATAGGCAACTCCGCGCCGCTTCTTTTCTACCTTATATTCGAAATTCTGCAGAAAAAAGACATCATTTTTCACACCGTTGCCGACGTGTACTTAGGCACGGCAATCTCGTTCGGAATTGTCGGGAGTATTATGCTCTTAACAGGTTTGTTTAAGGTTAAAGAAAGAGTCGTTGTTTCGGTAGAAAAAACCAACCCCCTTTCGGGTCTTAAGCAGCTACTTTCGAACAAGAACTACCTTTCAATAGGGTTTTCGGAATTCATCAAAAATGCGCGCGCGCTGTCGCAGTACACGGGAATTTACCTCGCGGTAGTTCTCCTCGGCAGTAAGGGAATGTACCTCGTTTTGGGGCTTCCTACGGCAATAGGCACGTTCGTCGGAATGCTTTTAATAAAGTTATTGCTAAAAAAATTCTCAACAAAGGTTTTGTATATCGCCTCGGGATTTTACTCGATAACGGCTAATGTTTTAGCGTTCTTTATAGGATACTCGTATTTCCGAACGGGGAGTACCGTGCTGCAGGTCGCGTTTGTCGCGGTGTTGTTCCTTATTGGGTTGCAATTCGGCGCGTCGAATTTACTCCCGAACATATTTAATGCCGACGTTTTGGACGAAATGGAGCTTAAAACCGGCAAGCGGTTAGACTCCACATTGATGTTTGCAAACACCACGTTTTCGCGCATTACCGCAATAACGGCAACCGCGCTCGCACCGTTTTTGATGAACAAATTCATAGGCGTAAACACCGAATTAACCGGAACGGGCGAGGAATTAGCCACTGCCGCGCTTGCAATGAAAGTCAAATTGCTTGCTTGCTACACTCTCATTCCGGGTGCCTGTATGGCGTTGTGCGGGTTGCCGTATTTGCCGTTTAAGATTGTAGGCAAGGAGAAAGACCGCATTATGAAAGCCCTCGAAAATGCGCGTGCCGAGCGCAATTCGCTTGTGAATATTGCAGATAATGCCGATACTATACAAGAAGGTGCGGATAATTAGTGTCTTTTTGTCACCATATTTGCAACTCCGATACAATAGAACTAAATTGTTGCAACGCCGTGCGCATGGTATCATAATCCGAACTTAATTTATGAATTTAATATTAAAAAAGGTAAAACTCTCCGAAAATGTACACTGTTACACGTTCCTCGCGCCCGAAATTGTCAAAAAGGCAAAGCCGGGGCAGTTCGTTATTATGCGCGTTGAAGACGGAGGGGAGCGCATTCCTTTTACCGTATGCGCAAAGGATGCGGCAACGGGCGGTTTATCGATATTAATTCAAACGGTCGGCGCGGAAACGCGTAAGCTGTCATACCTGAACGAGGGCGACTTCATAGCGGGATTGGTAGGGCCTTTAGGCAAACCCACCGACCTTGGCAACCCTAAGCGGGTGCTTTTGATAAGCGGAGGAATCGGCGCATCGGTTTTATATCACCAATCCACCGCGCTCAAAGCCGACGGAATTCCCACCGATTTAATTGCCGGCGCACGGAATAAAGACCTTATTATTTTCGAAAACGAATTCCGCGAAAACTGCGATAAAGCTTACATTATGACCGACGACGGAAGCGGCGGTCAAAAAGGGCTCGTCACCGACAAGCTACGGGAGCTTCTTGAAAACGGCGAAAATTACGACGTCGTTTTTGCGGTCTG
>JAISKW010000004.1 GCA_031260775.1 Christensenellaceae bacterium | reverse complement strand
TTGGTATATCGAACTTACGAAGGCAAGCCTGCAAAGCGGAGATAACGAGGAAGTAACCGAGGCGGCAAGCGTTTTGTATTACGTTCTGAAAACCGCGTTAAAGCTTTTGCACCCGTTCGCGCCGTTCGTGACGGAAAAAATTTATTCCGAGCTTAATACCGGCGATAAAACGATAATGTTATCGGAATTCCCCGTAAAAAACCGCCGTTTTTCGAAGTACCCCGATGCAAAACGGTTCGAAACAATTAAGGAAATTATAAAGAGCATCCGAAACCTCCGTCTTGAAACGGGCGTTGCTCCGTCGCAAAAGGTTACGTTAAATATCCTTACGCCGCATGAAAATTACGTTAAGCGTAACGAGCATTACATTAAAAAGCTTGCGAACGTTGCGGAAATTAAGTTTATCACGGGCAAGGACGACATCATCGAAAAGACGGCGAACATCGTTTTGTTGGAAGCCGAATTATTCATACCGCTCGGCGAGTTAATCGACTTCGAAAAAGAGCGCGCACGCTTAACGAAGGAGTTTGAAAAGCTTCAAATCGAAATCAAACGCGGCGAAGGAATGTTAAGTAATATCGGGTTTGTTAACAAAGCCCCCGTAACGCTAATCGACGCCGAAAAGCAAAAGCTTGAGGAAAACAAAATTAAGTCCGAAAAAATTAAACTGCGTATCGCCGAGCTATAACTTAGGCACGGACATTCAACTTATTATAATGACAATGCGGTTGTCCGTTCCACTTTAACTTGCCGTCTAACATCAATAAAGTTTTCGTATTATAATATTTGTAATGGGATTACTGAAACAAATTGAATGGGTAGATAATTCAAAAGATACCCTCGTTTATAAGCTCGACATAAAGAACGACTATGTCGCGAAGGGCTCGGTATTGACCGTGCGCGATTCGCAGGTTTGCGTTTTTGCCACAAAAGGCAAAATGGCGGACGTTTTTCTGCCGGGCTACTACAAGTTAGATACGGACAGCATTCCGTTTATAACAAAGCTGATGAGTTGGAAATACGGGTTTGAAAATCCTTTCCGCTCGGATATCTATTTCGTATCCACCAAGCAATTCACCAACGAAAAATGGGGCACGCAAAACCCGCTTTATGTGCGCGACAAGGACTACGGCGCAATCGAGGTTAGGGGTTTCGGCACGTATTCGTTCCGTGTAAAGGACGCGTTCGTGTTTTTGCAAGAACTCAGCGGCACGGGTAAGGGCTTTACCAAGAACGACATTACCGAATATTTACGCAGCATTCTGATAATGGGCGTATCCGACAGCTTGGCGCAAAGCAAAATTCCGCTTTTGGATATGGCGGCGAATTTGCTCGAACTTTCGGAGGCTACAAAAGCACAAGTGCAATCACGCTTTTCAAAGCTTGGCGTTGAGCTTGCCGAGTTCAACTTCATGAATGTTTCGATGCCCGAGGAGTACCAAAAGGCATTCCGCGAGAACGCCGCGCTTAATATGCGCCGCGGAAGCATAGACGTTTACGCGCAAATCAGCCAGCTTGACGCGCTTAAGACCGCCGCCGGCAACCCCGGGAGCGGCAATATGATGGGCGCGGCAATGGGAATGGGAATGGCGTATCCAATGGGTCATGCAATGGGCGCGCAAATGTCGCAAGCGTTTAATAATCCTCCCACGGCGGCAGGCGTAAAAATCCGCTGTTCCTGCGGCGCACTTGTGGACGAAAAGGCTAAATTCTGCCCCGAATGCGGCAAAGCGCAGTCTCTCGTCTGCAAAGACTGCGGTACTATCCTTTCACCCGGCGCAAAATTCTGCCCCGACTGCGGCAAAAAGGTATAATAAATGGCTGATGATTTTGATGAGATTTTTGAAGAAAAGCAGCCCGAGGGCGTGGATATTGCAACGGAGAAATGCCCCTCTTGCGGCGCATCATTAGAGTTTAACCCGGATAAGGGCGTTTTATACTGCACGCATTGCTCAACCGAAGTGCCGTTTTCAAGCTCCAAAAGCAACGAAAATGCGTTGGACGACCTTTTTAACGTCGCTCCGCAATGGAGCGCGGAAACAAAAACCTTTACTTGCCCCAACTGCGGCGCGAAGGAAATCGTGGGCAAGGACGAAATCGCAAAAACCTGCGCTTTCTGCGGAACGCCGTTTGTCGTTGAAAAAAGCGAAATTTCGGGAATGAAGCCGCAAGCCGTCGTTCCCTTTAAGTTCGGCACCGAAAAGGCAATCGTGAAGGTCAAGGAATGGGCTAAAAAGAAGTTTTACGCCCCAAAAACCTTCAAAAATGACTTAACTACCGAAAATGTCCGCGGACTTTATCAGCCGGCATATACTTTCGATTCACATACGCAAACGAGCTATTACGGCAGACTATACCGTAATGAAACCTATACCGTCAAGCAAGGCAAGAATTATGTAACAAAAACGCGGCGCGTATATTTCAATATTTCGGGCAACTATTCGCACTTTTTCGACGATATGTTGATATACGCCTCCGATACAATTCCGCAGAAAACCGTTAGCAAACTTGAGCCGTTCGGCACAAACAACAGCGAAAAGTACAACGATAGTTTTTTGCACGGCTACTCCGCAACGCAATATAAGCTGCAAGGGCAAACCGCATGGAGTATGGCGAAAAACAAAATGGAAACCGCAATCGAGCGCGCCATATTATCGCGGTATACGTACAGCGGGGTATCCTATTTCCATAAAAAGGTGCACCATAATGCCCCGTCCTATAAATATTTGTTGTTGCCTATATACATAGGACATTTCAATTTTCAGCAGAAATTGTACAACTTTTTCATAAACGGAGAAACGGGAAAAATCACCGGCAAGTACCCGAAATCGCCGCTTAAGGTTTTGGCAACCGTCGGAATTGCGCTTGCTATTATTATTTTATTGGGCATTTTGGCGGTAAATTACGGAGGGAATTAAAATGACTAATTTAGAAATCGGTTTAATAGTGTCGGTCGCCGTTTTGGCGGTCGCAGTCGCGGTATTGTGCGTTTTATTTGTTAAGGCGCAGAAGAAATCAAAGGGGCAAACTTCTCTGAAAGCCGATACCGTATATGTTAAAAAAGGCGAAAGGTACTCGGTCAACGACAAAATCTTTGACGAAAACGGCGAAGCGAACGCCACGCACCGCGAGGGCGACTTTGTTTTAAGCGTCAATACGGAGTACACCGTGGGTGACAAGGGCGGGATTCTGCCCGGGCATTATTCAATTCTCACAAGCGGTTAGCGCGATACGGTTTTCTATGCCCGTTTAGGCGGTTTTGTCCGCGAAGTCGCGCACGGAGAGGGTATCGAACTCAAAACGGGCGATAAAATTACCGCCGTTTCACATAGCTTAATCTTAAGATAGTCTTTGCCTATATCACCGTCTCAAAACGGGCGATAAAATTACCGCCGTTTCACATAGCTTAATCTTAAGATAGTCTTTGCCTATATCCCGTGTTGTCCGCACTTTGAGTTTTTTTTGAGTCTTTTTTTCCGTTATCGTTGCGGACACTGAGAGTAAACCCCTCGTCCTTTAACGCCATTTGCTTATTTGCACGGTCAATGTCTGTTTCTCTCGAAACGGCTTTCTTTTTCATAACTATAGTATGCGTGCAACTTGACATAATTTTATATAATATAATAATATATAATATATAAAACATATATGATAAGTATGTGACATAGGTATGGTTGACGCTGACATAGTAAATAAACACCCTTGCTACGGCGACGGAACAGCCAAAACGGGCAGGTTGCACTTGCCCGTAGCTTCGGCGTGCAACATCGAATGCCGATTTTGCGAAAGGAAGTTTAATTTTGTCGAAAACCGTCCGGGAGTCGCCGGAGGATTGTTGAAGCCGGAGGATGCGGCGGCAAAAGTTAAGTTCGCGCTCAGGATTTGCCCCGAAATTGCCGTTGCCGGCATCGCGGGCCCGGGCGACCCGTTGGCGACAAACGAGGCACTCCGCGCCTTTCAAGATGTACATAAGCAATTTCCGCAACTTATAAAGTGCCTAAGCACAAACGGACTGCTTTTGTCT
>JAISKW010000180.1 GCA_031260775.1 Christensenellaceae bacterium | reverse complement strand
TTTTGAAGTTCCTTTTCAAAATAAGCCGCCGCCTTCGCCTCGCCCTCGCCGCCGGGGTCACGCGGCCCGAACTTGTCGATGACTTCTTTAATACCGTCGCAAATGTACTGCGCGGTATTTTCCGATACCTCAGGTGAAATTTGTTTCATCTTTTTAATTTTTTATATTGTCTTTCGTAAAATTTTATGTTTACTACTCGGCAATCATTCTAATATCATATTATAAAGCGAAAGCCGAGCCAAAAGAATAGCGTTTTTTTAGCAAGGAGCGGCGCATTTATGACTATATTAAGGATTGAACTCTGCATCTCCGCACAGGGTGACAAAATCACATACTGATTGTTCACACTTCGTATTTTAGTAGGTAAAGCGGGTAACCTCTGTAAAAAAGCACGTTTTATTGCCCGTGTGGCATGCGACGCCGGCTTGCTCGACAATAACTAAAATTGTATCCTGGTCGCAATCGATAAATATTTTTTTGACTTTTTGGAGGTGCCCGGAGGTCTCGCCCTTTTTCCAAAGACCGTTGCGGCTACGGCTGAAAAAATGAGTATAGCCCGTCGAAAGCGTTAAGTTAAAGCTTTCCTCGTTCATATACGCAAGCATAAGCACGTCCTTTGTGCTTTCCTCTTGCACAATCGCCGGGGTTAAACCGCCGTTCTTCCTGAAAAACTCCTTATATTCGCCGTCCATAACAGCATTATAAATTGAATATCGGAATTATACTACTTTGTTTGGGGAAGCCTTGCCGGAAGTTTTGCCGTTTCACTGTCGAACAACCACATCTTTGCACGCTTTACGCCGGTGATTTTTTCGATTGTAACAATCTCGTCCTCGGTGGCTTTGACAATGCCCTTTTCGCGCTTTTCGGTAACTAAACGTTTTATCAGCGAATGCGATTCGCCGTTAAGCTTGTAGGTTTTGGATATTATAAATATCAGTACGCAGCAAACGACCGGGAGTATTGAAAACATAACCTTAACCGCCATTAAAGACGGCGCGTTGCCGCTGTCTACGGGCGATAAGTCGGTGCCGCTCTTAAGCCCGAACGCCTCCAAAACAAGCCCGAACGAGAGTATGGCAACGCCGCCTACAACCTGCTTTGCAAAGGTGTAAAGCCCCGCCGTTTCGCCCTCCGCCTTGTTGCCGTACATAGCCTCTTGCACGTCGGTTAGGTCGGGTAATAAGGTCATAGGAACGTATCCTAAGCATGATACGCCCGCGCCGAGAAACATCATTGCAACGATAAACAGAGGAATAGGCATCGCAGGCGATGCGAACCAAATTATTATGCCCGAGATGATTAAAAACGGTATGTCTATAAGATACGGTCGGTGCTTGTTCGTCTTTTTCATCATCAAAAGGTTCGGGATAAAGAATCCGATTTCGATTGCGCCTTTCAAATTTACAACAATAAAGGTAAGCGTAAACGTCAAAATATAGTTCGAAATATTGCCGTACAAAAGAAGTACTAAAAACTGCATAGCCGTAGTTACGGATGCCGAAACGAACGAACCGAGTACCACAAGTAAAAAGAATTTCCTATATGTTCGGGAGCGCAAAACCTTTGCATAGCTTTTGTAAATGCCCGAAACGGATAACTTCACGAACGGATTGTTAAGTGACGACGGCTCTTTAACGCCCAAAATGGTGATGAATATCGGTATAGAAAAAACGACTCCGAATAGGAGAGCCATTGTTCCGTACTGCGACATATTAGCGGCGGTAGGGCCTACCGCGTCGTCATATTTAACGATTACATCGAACAGCCAAGTTGCGGACACCGCGCCGACGCCGGAAAATATCATACGGACGGAGGAGAAGTTCGTTCTTTCTTGATAACCGCTTGCGATTTTGGGGAGCATTGCCTCGTAGGGAACCTGAACCATCGAAAACGCCGTTGTCCAAAGCATATAGGCAATAATATAGTAGACGAGCAACAGAATATCGTTGCCGCGGAAAAGGTTAAAGCCGTTCCATAAAAGGAAGAAGCAGATTGCGACGGGAATTACGGCGATTGTCATTAAGAAGCGCGACGAGCCGAATTTCGAACGGGTTTTTTCAACAAGAACGCCCATAAACGGGTCAATCATACCGTCCCAAATACGCCCGAAGCCGACGGCAATTCCTGCAAGCAGCGGACTCATCCCCTGCACCGCCACAAGGAATACGAGATAATATAGAGTTATTATCTGCGAGCTTGTGCCCGCCATAGTGTCGGCAAAGCCATAAGCCACAATCCGCCCGAGAGAGGATTTCTTTTTTTCAACCGTTGTTATTTTTTCCGCCATTTTAGAATAATGCTTAATTATTCTACTATATCCGCAAAACCATATCAAATATATCTATTAGGTATATGTGCGCACGTATTCATACGCACATAGGTTCCGGTGCGGATTTGCAAAAGTTTGCACGGGCATTCCTGAGTATATATGCACATCCGTTCACGTGTATTTATGAAAATATCGCCCCGTAAAGCAAGCGGAAAGGAGGCGTTTGCACGGTCAAGAATAATATGGAATTCCAATAATTATTGTCGCTATAAGACGTTGCCGATTCGGAGCACGTACATATCCGCCATCGCCTCGACGGTGAGCTGCAGCCTCACTATAAAGGCATGCGCGCTCTTTGTATCGTTCGCCCTTACCGCGCCTTTAAGCTCGCCGAACGTGCTTTCAATTTCGTTAATTTGGGTGTGCGGAATAAGCATTTCAAGAGCCTTATGCCGCGTTTCCCACCAAGAATAGATTTCCTCTAATTTACCTATATCGTATCCGGATTCGGTTTCGGTCTTTTCGAATTCCACGAACTTTTCGGCAAAACCGTCTAAGGTATTTGCAATATAAATCTCCTCAAGAATGCCTCCCGTTAAGAGGATTACGGCGATAATTACAACGGTCAAAACGTTAACGGCTTGTCTTTTCATAATCGGTTAAGAGTCACAAACGGTTTCCCCTCGGGCTGTATAAAATACCGTCCGTTTTCAGCTGTCATAAGAACTACATTTTTCGGGTTCAAGCCTTGCGCTTTCAAAATTTCGCTTATTTCGCTCTCTCCCGTATCGGAAATTGCAATGTTTGCCGAAAGCAATTTGCCGTCGGTTATAAGGGTTAGCGGAATAGAAACGGGGGCTTGCGCGCCGTCCTTTGGTAAAACCGACAGCTTACCGTTGGTTTCAACGATTGCAAAAGCGATTTGCTCAACCGAAAAATACCCCGCGCCGCGGATACTTTCCAAAAGGTCGTTGACGTTCATATTTAGGCTTTTCATCGCACGGCTGTCGATTCCGCCGGAGTTTATGACGATAACCGGCTTGCCGTTGAGGAGCTTGCGGAACTTTACCGACTTAACCGAAACGAACGTCACGATAAAGTGCAGTAAAAATATCGTAAACACCGGCGCGAGTCCGTATTGCAACGGAATCGATACCTCTTGCATCGGCAAGCACGCCAAATCGGCAACCGCAAGCGCGATTACAAATTCGAAGGGTTGCAACTCCCCGAGCTGCCGTTTGCCCATTAAACGCAACCCTAAAAGCAGAAACGCAAAAATTATTATTGTTCTTACGATTACAACAAGCACCGATTTTAGTATGTGCTTTGCCTATTGTTCGCGTGTACTGCTTATAATATAATAAATGAGTAGTATCGTAATGTGCCGCATTTGTTATGTTAGAAAGGTTTCAATTTAAGCACCGCACGAGTGTATTCGTCGCAAATATCGCGTACATAGCGGAGGCAGTATTTATCCTGTTGCTTTTGGCGAGCGAGGGCACAACCCTTGACATAAGCCTTGGCGAAAACAATACCCTCACGCTCCAATTAGGGGCGGTTATTTTGTTAGGGCTCGCTTTGGTGTTCGGCGTAATCGCCCTGACCGGGATGGGAATTAAAAAAATCCACTTAGGGAGGGAATACTACATAACCAAAATTGTCGGTTTTGTTATATCCGCAATCGTCTCGGTTTGGCTGCTTTTAGACTTAGGCGTCGATTTCGCCGCCGCATTCGACTTTTCCGATTCGGAATTCTTTCTCCATCTTGTGCCTCTCGCGGTAACGCTTATCGGCGTAATAACCTTGTTGTTTGTAATAGGCTCCTCCGTCTACAATTTTACGGAGTACAGAGGGAACAGCCTTTCGGGCTTGTTCGAATTAATATTTTTATCGGTTTGGGCAGTGTTGCTCCTCGGGGGCTTTATTGTTTTGACGGCGTTGCTGTCTGTCTACGCCGCTGCGGTTGTCGCCGTAACGGTGGGGGTACTCGGTGTCGTTTTGAGCGCGATTGCATTTGCGCAAATTATCTACAAGTGGCGGAAATTCCGTGAGGACAATGCGGTTACCGAGCTGGTATAGGAGAATAAATGCCTTACACTAAGTATTCCGAACTTCAAGAAAGAATTTTTACAGCCCATACCACGGGTTATAGAGAGGCGTCGTTTCAAAGTAACGGCATCCCGGTCCGTATTGCCGAAAACGGAGGCTATTACTTGCCTTACGCCTCGGTCGAGGGTATGAAAAAACGCCGTCTGTCTA
>JAISKW010000161.1 GCA_031260775.1 Christensenellaceae bacterium | reverse complement strand
GGTGTTTTCCAACAACGCGCCGTAAAGCGTTGCCGGCAGAATATCCAAAAACAAATACCCCGTTATTATCCCGTCATAGAGGATTGCTCTAATGATTGAGATTATCCCGTTTCCCTCTTGATAGGGTTTATTGCCGTAAACCCCGGCGATTGCCTCGGTTCGGTAATTAATTTTCTTAGAAGTATTGCCGTTAAAAAAACCGTCCAAAGAGGGGCTTGCGCGGAGTTCGTTGAGAGGAACGAGCTCCCCGACTCCGTCGGAGCAGAAAACCTCTCCGTCCGCAGAATAAAAAATGGCGGCGTCAATGTTTTGCGATTTCAAAACGAATGAATTAAGCGCGGGCGTTATAAATTGCGGATTCTTTTCGATTGCACCCGTGAGGAACTCCGTATTCACAAAAAAACGGTCGGCATCGGTTTGCGCTCCGGCAAGATAAAAATTAACGGTATACACGGCTTGTTGCAGCCGTCTTTCCTCCTTAGCGATAACGGTGTTGTAGGTTGCGGAGAGTAAAACAATGTACGAAACTATGGAGGTTGCCAAAACGAGCGTCAAAATTACGCTCATTCCGCTGTTGAATATTCGCCTCGCCGTCTTTTCAAACATCAAACAGTATAATTTTTGGAGCGGATAACCGTGTTGTTATTCTGCGCGAAGTCGCAGAATCCATTTATTATAGGATTGAACCCTTGACTCCGCGCAGGGTGACAAATAACACACTTTTCGTCCGCACCTCAATTTTTCTTCGGGATTTTTACCGTTACCGCCGTACCTTTTCCCAATTCGGAAACGGTTGCGAGCCCGTAGCCGCCGCCGTATTCAAGTTGAAGCCGCGCGGAAACATTTTTTATACCGTAGCCGCCGCCTTTGGTTTTCGCGCCGTGTCCCGCACCGCTTTCGTCCGGAGCGAACCCTGCGCCGTCGTCGATTACTTCAAAAACAATGTCATCCCCCTCCGAACGCGCGCGGACGGTCAGGAGGTTTGCCGTCTTTTCGGATGCGGCGATGCCGTGCTTTATGGCGTTTTCAACAAGCGGCTGCAAAATCAGTTTTAAGCAGGAGTAATTTAAGACGGAATCGTCAATTTCGTACACTGCCTCGAACTTGCCTGGCAAGCGGGTTTTTTCGATGTCGATGAAGTTCTTAACGATTTCCAACTCCTCCGCAACGGTAATGAACTTGTCGCCTTTGTGAAGCGACAATCTGAAAAACCGAGCCAAGTCGATTGCGAGCGTTTCGATTTCGTCCGCGCGGCGTATTTTTGCCATCCACGCGATAGCATCGAGGCTGTTGTACAAAAAATGCGGATTAATTTGCACCTGCAGAATATCCAATTCAAGCTTGCGTTGCTCCTCAGCCTGTGTCTTTTGTTGCGATAATAACTCTTTTATCCTCTCCACAAGTTTTTCGTAGCTCAAGGATAATTCGCTCAATTCGTCCGAGTCGTTCGTTTCGATTTTCGTGTCCGCGCCGCTTTCGATATAACCCTTGATGCCGTCGTTAAGCGCGGTAATAGGCAGAGTAATACGGCGGCTAAGTACCGTGATAAGCGCAACGCCAAGAAGTAAAACGCCCCCGAAGATGCCCGAAAGCGTGCCGATAAGGACATATAAATCCCTGTACGCTACGGAGTTTTTTTGCATCGATGCCGCATAATATGTGCCGCCCGCGACAGCCGAGGTTTTTTCCGCATTCCTTACAAGGAGCGAGGCTTTTTCGCCGTCGAAAACTGTTTTTGCACGAAACGGGGGCTTTAACCCCCTGAAAAAGTCGCCCAAAACAAGGAATTTGCCTTGTATATTATCGTCGGAGGAAAGCAACACGAAACCGTCGTCGCGGATAATATAATACTTTGAGGTGTTGTTTGAGCCGAAAACGAACGTTTTAATTCCGTCAATTTCCCCGAGAGGGATTTCGCCGTCAAAATTTTCGATACGGGCAATTGCCGTTGACAGATTCGCGTCCGAAAGTGTCAAAGCACCCTCGGCGTTCCGTCGTATATCGGCGGTGATAACCGCGCTCGAAACGGCGGCAATTACGCCGCCCAAAAGCAAAAACACGCCGATAAACAGCGACAAATAGCGCGCAAGCAGTTTACCTCGGAGCGTCTTAAACCTTAGACTCAATACGCACTCCCTTTACGCGCCTTAACGAACTCGTTCGGCGTCATATTTGTGTATTTTTTGAAAACGCTCGCAAAGTATTTAACGTCATTATAGCCGACCTGCTCGGCTATTATTCCCACGCGGTCGGGGCTTTTTAACAAAAGCTCCTTTGCTTTTACTATGCGATACCCCGTCAAACACTCGTTGAAGGTTTTACCTAAATTCGCTTTGAAAAGGTGCATTAAATAACTCTCCGAAACGAAAAGCCGTTTTGCCACGGTTGCTATGCTGATATCCTTGCCGAATTCCTTGCCGATAAGCTCGATTGCCGAGGCGATAACCCTGTTATATTGCGCGTTGTTTTCGCCGCCGCCCACGCTGACGGTGCAAATTTGGGGAAACAATCCGTTGCCTGAAAGCGTTTCGGCTTGCTTATAGGCAGAGGGAAATCCCGT
>JAISKW010000147.1 GCA_031260775.1 Christensenellaceae bacterium | reverse complement strand
GACGAGTTGTTCAAAAACCCGTTACACCCCTATACCCGTTCATTGTTATCCGCCGTGCCGTACCCCGACCCGGTGTTTGAAAAAACGCGCAAACGTTTTTCGTACAACCCAAAAGAGGAACACGATTATTCGGTGGATTTACCTAAGTTAAAGGAGATTATCCCCGGGCATTTCGTGTACGGCAATGCGGCGGAGTTTGAAAAATACGAGGGCATAATTAGACAGTGATTAAAGCGAAACCGTTTATTAAAAATCTCATAATCGCTTTACTTGTCGCTGGCGCGCTGATTCTTGTTTTGTGTTGGGTGCGCGGCGCGTTTACCGCGGATACGGAAAAGGAACTATTCAAAGCCCTTTGCGATGCGTTTTTTATAACGGGCGCGCTGTTTCTCGGCGCGGGGCTTTTGATTTTTTTATCAAAAGAGGGAACTTTCGCCATTTTCAGCTACGGCGCGCGCAAGTTTGCACGGCGGTTTAATAAGGAGCCGCTCAAAGAGGACGACAAACTGTACTCGTACTACAACTATCAGGTTGCGGCGAAGGGTCAAAAAAAGCGGTATTTTCACCTTGTTTTGCCGGGAATCATTTTCATAATTGCCGCAATCATCTTCTTACAATTATTTTCAAACGGCTAATACTCATTGTTCGCTTAGGGGCGGACAATGACAATGCAGTTGTCCGCATCCTTAAAATAGCATAAGTTTGCGCCCTCTAAATTTTGTATTATAATATAAGTAGATTGATTAAGGGCGGACGCAAAACCGCCCTTTGTCATATTTAGACGACGGTTTGGAAATAAGAGAGGACAACGAAAAGGTTACCGTTTACGGCAACAAAGACTTAAGCGAAGAAGCACGGTTTGCTCCAATAGTCTCGCTAATAGCCGAAAACGGATACGATACGGTCGAAATTACCAACTCAAAAGCGTACGGCAAAAATGCGTTTACGGTGGTTATTCACAAGACCGGCGGAATAGGTTTGGACGATTGCGAAAAGGTTTCGAACTTATTATCCGACATCGTTGACGGAATAGATATTTGCAATGGTCAGCCGTACGATTTTAACGTATCCTCGCCCGGGTTGGACAGACCCATTAAGTCCGAAAAGGACTTCGCAAGGAATATCGGCGAGCGCATTGAGGTACATTTCATAGGACTCATTGATAAAAAGAAAAAGCTCGCCGGCGTTTTAACAAGCGCGGACGAAAAACGGTTCGTAATCACATTAGACACGGGCAAAACGCTTACAATCGATAAGGCAAGCGTCAAGCTTATGCATAAGGAAATTAAATTCTCGAAATAGAGAGAGAAACAATATACAGCAAAAATGGCACCAAGAAAAGGAAAAACAGTAAAAACTGCGGAGGTTTCCGAGGAAGAAAAAAAAGCGGAATTTTTTGAAGCGTTCGGCGCGTACTTGGAGGAAAAACACCTCCCCAGGGAAGCGTTATTCGAGGCGTTCGAAAAGGGCTTTGCTTCGGGCTACAAAAAAGACCACCCCCGCGACGACAGAAGCGTAAAGGTTACGATTAATCCCGAAACGCAGGACATCAAATACACCGCATATTTTAAGGTTGTTGAGGCTTATCCAATAGTTTTGGACGCCGAGGGCAACGAAAAAGACGGCTGGCTTAACGACGGCGAAATCACAATCGACGAGGCGCGCGTTATGTTCAACACGGAATATAAGGTTGACGACTTAATCGAGGAGGACATCACCCCCGACAGCTTTTCGTACGTCGCCTCGCAAAACGCGCAACAGGCAATCCGTCAGTACATCAGCGAGTACTTGAGAGAACGCTCGAAAGCCGATATGAGCGGGCGTAAAGGCGAGCTTATTTACGGTATCGTCCGTAAAGACGACGACGGCAACCTTCAACTTGAATTGCCCGGCTCATCGATTGACGGATATTTACCGAAAGGCGAGCAAATCCCGGGAGAATCGCTTCGGATTAACGACCAAATTAAGGTTTATGTTAAGAAAATTCAAGGCGAAGGAAAGGATTCAAAGGTTCTGTTATCGAGAGCGGACGCGGGTTATGTCAAAAAGCTTTTGGAAATGGAAGTGCCCGAAATCCGCGCAGGGATAGTTAAAATTCACAACTGCGTAAGAGAAGCCGGTTACAGAACCAAGATTTCGGTGTACACCGAGGAAACCGACGTTGACCCGGTAGGCGCGTGCATCGGTGCGAAAGGCTCGCGTATTAACGCGGTCGTCGAGCAACTTAACGGCGAAAAGATTGATATTATTCCGTTCTCGAACGAGCCGGCGAAGTATATTTCGCTCGCGCTTGCCCCTGCAAAAGCGGAGTTCGTACAGCTTAACGAAGCCCAAAGACACGCCCAAGTGCTTGTACCGGATGCAAAATTATCACTTGCAATCGGCAAGAGCGGACTCAACGCAAAGCTTGCGGCGAAGCTTACGGGGTACAAAATCGACGTTAAACCGTACTCGGAGAGCCTGCAAGACCAGTTAGAAGAGGAAGCAAATGAATCGACAACACCCCCCTCAGACCCCCTCGGATTCTAAGGCGCAATGCCCCGCAACGCAAAGCCACGTGAAAGGCAAACGCGAAGCGTCGGGGCGGAGCAAAAAGGAATCGTTCACCCGTTCGTGCTGCGTATGCAAAACGCGGAAGCATAAAAACGAGTTAATAAGGGTGAGGAAAACGAAAGACGGCACGTTTCACATCGAAGCAAACGGTGAAAACGGAAGCGGCCGCGGAATATATATATGTAAGTGCGCTGCGTGCATTAAGGAGTGCGTTACGAAAAAAAGTTTGAACAGAGGTTTTAAGGGTGTTGTGCCGAATGAGGCGTATGAAGCATTAGCAATATTAAATATTAACAATATTAAATATTAAATATTAACAATTAGGGAAAAAGATGGAAAAATTGCTTGAGCTGCCTAACGAGGTACAAAAAAAGCTAAAAGGCTTAATATCCTTAGCGGCAAGGCAGGCAAAAGTGGTATACGGAACGGATAATTTATTACAAGCCAAACACATTGAAATTGTTTTTATGAGCGATTCGCTAAGCGAAAATGCCCGTAAAAAATTAAATGCGAGGTTTGCGGAAATTTTCGTTTCGGGCAGTATAGAGCCTCTTACGGGGAAGGAAAACTGCAAAATCTTCGGGGTGGCGTCGGGAACGCTTGCCGCAGAAATCCGAAGGAACGTTAATTTGTCGTTTACTAATGCCGAAACCGGCGCGGGTGAATAGCGAATTGGCGAAAAGCCGTCCGTATTATTCGTTAAATCCGCGTTATGAGAGCGGATTTGATGAAAAACGCGGATAGTCAAGGAGTGACAACAAATACGCCGCTCCGAAAATACAGCGTCCCGAGAAATTGATGGCAGTAGAGAAAGAACAATTACAAATAAGTACACAAATCATCCGCAACTCGCCGGCAGTAGCCGACCAAAGCAAAAAGGTTGCCTCCTTTCTGCTTGACTTGAAAAAGAAAGCGGAAGGTTATTTAGAGTCACTCAAGGCAAAAAAGAACGAAAATCTCCTTAGAGAATACGAAGAAAAGCTCAAGGACGAGAAGAACAAAACCGAAGCCGAAGCGCGCCGCGCAGCCGAACAGCCTCAGCCTATACACGGCGAGAGCGACGGTTCTCCCACAAAAGGAACGGCGGCAACGGCTCAACCCGAAACGGTTGTTGCCGATGTGTCCGCGCCGAAAAAGCCCGAGGCTGTTACCGAAAAGCCGCAAATACCTCAGCCTACCGTTAAAGCTCCGCAGAGGGTTATACAGACAAACGTTCCGGATAAATCCGCGTACAAAGGCGGCAAACCTGCACCGAATGAGCCCAAAAGACCGTTGATTAAAGGCGGCGGAACAGCAAATACTTCAATCGGGATAGTGGATTCGGACGAAATCCTCAGGAAAAAGGCTGAAATGCGCCGTAAAATCCTCGGCGATACCCCCACGGCATCAACACCCGAAGCAAATACCCCTCCGGCAGAGACGAGCGGCATAAAAACTTCAAACATAAGAATCTCAACTTATCGCCCTACCGATATGCGCGGCGGACAAGTCACGGGTTCATCTTTCCGCGGAACGCCTACGTCGGCACTTAACCGCGACAATAACGGCGGCACGTTTAACAGATTCGGCGCAAAACCCGCGACAGATGCTTACGGTAAACAGGTTCCGACCGATTCGCAAGGCAAAGGCAAGGGCGGTTTCGGCGATAAGGACGGCAAAAAAGGCAATAAGGGCAACTACGACCCTAACCGCAAATTCCGTCCGAACGAGCTTGACGAGGACGGCAACCCTATTCAACGTACTCATAAGACGCACCCCGGGAAAGGCGGATTTACCAAAGTAAACGGGAAAAGAGTGTATGCGGTAGAACATATTATTTTCACCGAAAGCCATTTTACTATACGTGAATTTTCCGAAAAAACAGGTATTCCTTCGGTTGGGCTAATTAAAAAGATGTTCTTGCTCGGCGTTAAAAAAACAATTAACGACCTAATCGATTACGAAACTGCGGAACTGACGGCAAGCGAATACGGCATCACCACGGAGCTGAAAAAGGCGGATACCGCCGAGGCTATCGCAACTGCCTACCACAGTGAAACAAACGTTGAGGAAAAGGATTTAGCTCCGCGCGCGCCGGTCGTTACGATTATGGGGCATATCGACCACGGCAAGACGTCACTTTTGGATAAAATCCGCAAAACCCGCATTGCCGACAAAGAAGCCGGCGGAATTACGCAACATATCGGCGCGTATACGGCGGAAATTCACGGCAAAAAAATCACTTTCTTGGACACCCCCGGGCACGACGCGTTTACCGAAATGCGCCGCCGCGGCGCGAACGTTACGGATATTGCAATTATTGTTGTAGCCGCGGACGACTCGATTATGTCCACGACCCGTGAGGCAATCGCGCACGCACAAAACGCCGAAGGGGTGCAGATTATCGTTGCAATTAACAAAATAGATGTGCCCAACGCGAATATCCCAAAGGTCATGCAAGACCTTTCGACGGTTCCCGGAATGCTGCCCGAGTCATGGGGCGGTTCGATTCCGACCGTGGAAGTCAGCGCGAAAACCGGTCAAGGTATAGACGATTTACTTGAAAATATTTTAACTCTTGCCGAAGTGCAGGAATACAAGGCGAATCCGAACAAAAAAGCACGCGGCGCGGTACTCGAAGCAAGCGTCGATGCGGCGCGCGGAATCGTCGCTACAATTTTGGTGCAAAGCGGTACGCTTAAAGTCGGCGATTGCATCGTTGCCGGCACAAGCTGCGGCAAAGTCAAAGCAATTGACGACTACACAAGCAAGAAAATTAAGGAGGCTAAGCCCTCCGATGCGGTTAGAGTTTTAGGTTTTTCAAGCGTTCCGTCCGCAGGCGATACGTTCATCGTTGTCGATGACGAAATCGCAATGCGCAAAATTGTTGACGAAAGGATTACCAAAGCCAAGATTGAAGAAATAAAGTCAAAGGAATCCATGACCGCCGCCGATATGCTTAAGAGCTTTGCCGAAAGCAAGGTAAAGAGCCTCAACGTTATCATTAAAACCGACGTTCAAGGCAGCGCGGAAGCAATTAAAAACGAACTTCTTAAAATCTCAAATGCCGAGGTTAAGGTATCCGTTATCCACGCTTTGGCAGGCGCAATTAACGAAAGTGACGTTCTGCTTGCCGAAATGACTAACTCAATGATTGTCGGCTTCAACGTCCGTCCCGATGCAAAAGCCAAAATATCCGCCGACAAAAACAAGGTTGATTTGCGCTTCTACCGTGTAATTTACGACATTATTGACGACGTAAACAAGGCCGTTAGCGGTATGCTCGCGCCTAAATTCCACGAGGAATATTTGGGTAAAGCCGAGGTCTTGCAGCCGTTCAAAATTACCGGCGTGGGTA
>JAISKW010000143.1 GCA_031260775.1 Christensenellaceae bacterium | reverse complement strand
CCCCAATCGATGTCGGAGAAATCCGGCAGATTAATGTCGTCGAAATTGATGTCGTCGTACCACGCGCCCTCCGCATTCTTGTTTTGCTTAGCATTCACCGCCGACAGCGAAAAGCAGAATAACAGAACGGGTAACAATACCGCCGTTAGCGTAACCAAACAACGGGACTTCTTTCTAATCCTCATACCGTTAATTATACTCTATTTATTTATAAAGGGAATGTTCCGTTGCGTTCATTCTATGTTCATCTTCGCAATCATTTTGTCGATGTAGGAGGTTCCCGCGGAGGAGAGGTCGTGTTCTTTGTAGAGCGGCAGTTGATTATGGGGTTGTTTATTCCATTGCTTAACCTTTTCCTCAATAAAGGCGATTCCCTTTTCATCCAAACCGTATTTTGCGTAAAGTTGTTTATCGATTTCGGATATTAAAGAAGAAAAAAGAAATAGCGGAAGCGTTATAACAAGAGTGAGTCAGCCGCACACCGTGCGGCTACGGTAGCAATTTGCAAAATTGCTACTAACTATAATATTATTCTCTTTTATTTTTCTATATATAGGAAGAGCCCTCCCCAATTTGGGGAAGGCTGCCCCGTCATTTTGGCGATGCCGCCTCCGTCAAATTGACTATTTGTCGAACAAAAATTCAAATACACATAATAAATATGCGGTAAATTTTGTATGTTGTATAATAAATACGATTCAGAAGAATTGTACGCGGCTTTTACGCATAATGTTACATAGCCGCGCGTGCAGATGGAGAACTTAAGAAAATCGGGTGTTATATTGCCTATTACCGCTCTTCAAGGCGGCTACGGTATCGGGGATTTCGGACAAAATGCGGAAGGCTTTGCGGCGTTTATCGCGCGTATGGGGTTTTCAGTGTGGCAGGTTTTGCCGCTTACCGCAAGCGGTTTAGGAAACTCGCCGTATTCGGGCGTTTCGGCTTTTGCCGGCAACGCGCTTTTAATCGACGTTGAACGCTTTAACGAATCCTTAATCACATCGGAAGAAAAGAAGGCTAACCGCTACTACGGACAGCCCTACCGCGTAGACTATCCCTTTGCAAAGAAAAACAAACGCGCGCTTTTGTCGCTTGCATATTCAAGGTTAAACGATGAATACAAAGCGGAAATTGCCGCATTCGCTGCGAAAAACGAGTATTGGTTGCCCGATTACGCGCTGTATTCCGCGCTTAAAGACAAATTCAACGGTCTGCCGTTCTTCCAATGGGACGACAAATATAAATTCCGCGACAATGCAGCCCTCGATGCGGCGAAAACCGAGCTTGCTTATGAAATAGGCTATTACGAGTTCGAGCAGTTTTCATTTTTTGAAGAGTGGAGCGACCTCAAAGCCAAAACAAACAAACACGGGGTTTCGTTTTTCGGAGATATGCCGATTTACGTTGCGCACGACTCTTGCGACGTTTGGGCGCACCCCGAGTTATTCGAGCTTAACGCCGACCTGTCTTGCAAAAGCGTTGCCGGCGTGCCGCCCGATTATTTCGCCGAGGACGGACAACTTTGGGGCAACCCCCTCTACCGTTGGCGCATTATGAGCCGCGACGGCTACGATTGGTGGGTCAGGCGCATTTTGCACAATCTTAGCTTATACGACACCCTTCGCATTGACCATTTCCGCGGACTTTGCGAATTTTGGGCGGTTGACGCCTCCGAAACCACCGCGAAAAACGGCAAGTGGAAAAAGGGCTGCGGTATGGGGCTTTGGCGCGCGCTGAAAAAGGTTTGCCCGAACCCCGATATTGTTGCCGAGGATTTGGGCATAATAGACGACAAGGTGCGTAAATATTTGGATAAAACCGGTTTCCCCGGTATGCGTGTGTTCCAATTTGCGTTTGACGGCACAAAAAACAATCCGCATCTTCCGTATAATTACCCCCTGAACACGGTTGCCTACACCGCAACGCACGACAACGACACCACTTTAGGTTGGATTTACAACACCGATAAAGGCACCCGCACGACGGTTTTAGACTATCTTGAGGTCAGCGAGGGTTGGGGAGTAGGCGGCGGCAGCTGCAAAACAACAAGAGCGGCGGCAAAGGAAATTTTAGCGTCCTCGGCGAAGCTTGCGATTCTGCCGTTGCAAGACTTGTCGGGCTACGGCTCGGATACGCGCACGAATATCCCCGGCACTCCGGAGGGTAATTGGGAATTCCGTTGTACGCAAGCGGCAATGGACGAAATAGACACAAAGTATTTCCGCGACTTAAACGAGAAATACGGACGGACAAATTTGTAATATGGAAAACAACGAAAAATTAGCAAAGGTTTTAATTAACTATTCGATTCACCTTAAGAAAGGCGAAAAGGTGCTTATCGAAGCGCGCGGCATCGATTGCGATTTAGTAAACTATCTTGTCCGCGAGGCGTACAAGGTCGGCGCGCTGCCGATTGTGGATATGATAGACAACCGTGTTCAGCGCGAAATCCTGCACGGAATGAACGAAAAGCAAGCGAAGAATCTTGCAAAATACGGCGCGTACCGTATGCGCGATATGGACGAATATATCGGCATAAGAGGCGGTCAAAACTCGTTTGAAGCGTCCGATGTGCCGAGCGAAAAAACACAGATTTACGACCGCATTTATTCGCACCCCGTTCACCACGAACTGCGCGTTAAGAAAACCAAATGGGTGGTTTTAAGGTACCCTACCGAGGGAATGGCGGCGCAAGCTAAGATGTCTACCGCCGCTTTTTCGGAGTACTATTACAATGTTTGCACGCTTGATTACGGCAAAATGGATAGGGCAATGGACGCTATGAGCGCGCTGTTTGCAAGGACGGATAAGGTTCGTATTGTAAGCCCTAACGGCACGGATTTATCGTTTTCGGTTAAGGATATAGGCAGCAAAAAATGCTCGGGGCATTGTAATATCCCCGACGGCGAAATTTACACCGCGCCGGTAAAAACCAGCGTAAACGGGGTTATCAAGTATAACGCGCCGTCAATCGAGAACGGAATAGAGTTCAAAAACGTCAAATTAACCTTTAAGGACGGCAAGATTATCGACGCCGATTGCGACAACGGCAAGGACGTAATCAACGGAATTTTCGACACCGACGAGGGCGCACGCTATGTCGGGGAGTTCGCAATCGGCGTTAACCCGTTCATTACAAAGCCTATGGGGGACATACTTTTTGACGAAAAAATTGCCGGGAGCATCCACTTTACCCCCGGTTGCTGCTATGACGACTGCGACAACGGCAACCAATCGGCTATTCATTGGGACTTAGTTTTAATCCAAACGCCCGAATACGGCGGCGGCGAAATTTATTTTGACGATGT
>JAISKW010000119.1 GCA_031260775.1 Christensenellaceae bacterium | reverse complement strand
TCGCAATTGTCCTCAAAAGCTTGCTCGTAGGCATCCAATAATTCGCCTGCCAAATAGCCTTGCGGAGTTTGCACACAGACTAAATGCTCTCGATTTTTGTCTTCACCAATGATTCTATCTTTCAAAATATGCCTGACGGAATCGGAAAGAGGAAGCGACGGCACTCCGCTCCCTCGGTTTGCAACGCTTGAGCAAACGGCATCTATAAGCGTTTGTGAAACGTTCGGACGGGCGGCATCGTGGACTAAAACCGCATCGGCTGTGGAAATATTAAGCCCGGCATAAACGCTTAAAAACCGTGTTTCTCCGCCCGCGCAGACGATAACTTGCGGATAAGGGAGCATCTTTCGCACCTCTTCAATGTCCTCTTCCTTTACGGCAACAAAGATATTTTTAATATTTTTTCGGCATAAAAAAGCCGAAACGGTATTTTCCAAAACCGAAACGCCGCCAAAAGGCAACATCAATTTATTGCCGCCGAACCTCACCGACGAGCCGCTCGCCGGGATAATTACATCAAATATCATTTTAATTTAATCAAATTCAGTAATTCCGACGTAATTGCGGAGTTCTCAACTTCCTTTACAATAACGCCGTCCTTGAACAATAAGGATTTTTCTTTACCGCCGCAAACGCCGTACTTCGCGCCTTTACTTTCGTTAATTCCGTTGACCGCGCAACCCATAACGGCAATTTTAACGCCGCGGCAGCCATCCGAATTCTTTACCGCCTCGAAAACGCCGTTTGCGACCTCCTCAACATTGATTTGCGTGCGCGCGCACGTCGGGCAGGAAATTATGTCGGGAAGCGTCTTTTTCAGCCCTAACGCGTTCAAAATCTCATAAGCGCAAGTTATTTCGCTTTCGGGCGCGCCGGTAAGCGAAACGCGAACCGTATCGCCGATTCCGTTTAATAAAAGCGCGCCGATTGCAACCGAGGATTTAATACTGCCGTTGCGGTACGTACCCGCCTCCGTCAAGCCTATGTGCAACGGGTGTTCCGTTAATTTCGATAAAATTGTGTATGCCTCAACCGTTTCGCGGATATCGGACGATTTTACCGCAAGTACCAATGCGGTCGCGCCTAAGTCCTCGAACAATTTTGCCGCGTCTAACGTCGCCGTTGCCAACCCACGAGGCGATTTATCGCCTTTAAGCGAACCTTTATTTACCCCTACGCGAATGGGAATAGCGGCTTCTTTTGCAACCCTTGCAATTTCCTTCAGCCCCTCGGTTGAGGTGTTCCCGGGGTTAATGCGAATTTTCTTCGCGCCGTATTCAATAGCTTTCAGGGCGATTTTATAATCGTAATGAACGTCGGCAATAAGCGGCACGGGGGATTCTAAAGCTATAGTCCTAAACGCCTCAACGCTTGCAATATCGGGCACGGAAACGCGGACTAACGAGGCTCCCGCAGCATAGCAGCGCGAAATTTGGCTAACAGTAGCGGAAATATCGGTCGTTAGGGTGTTCGTCATCGTCTGAACGGCAACAGGCGCGCCGCCGCCGATTGTTATATCCCCGATTTTTACCGCATTAGTCACGCCATAATGATAAATTAAAAACCCTTAACAACAAAGTGCGTTTTATTGTATCATTTATATGATGTCAGAACTCGATATTTGGAAGAAAAATGTTACGGCGGAGGAACTCCGTCAATTGAACGCATTGGATAAGGCAACCCTTGCCGACTCGTTCGCCCGTCCCTTAGCCTTCGGCACGGCGGGTATGCGCGGAGTGATAGGTTTAGGAATTTTCCGCATGAACGATTATACCGTGGCGCGCGCCACAAAAGGACTTTCGCTTTTCGTAAAGGCGCAAGGGCAAGAAAAACGCGGAGTGGTTATCGCCTACGACACACGGCGGTTTTCAAAACAGTTTGCACAAATCGCCGCCGAGGTGCTGTCCGCCTACGGAATTAAGGTATATTTATACGACGGCGTACGCCCCGTGCCCGTTTGCTCGTACCGTATCCGCGAAAAAAACGCGTTCGCCGGCATTATGATTACCGCCTCGCATAACCCCAAAGAGTACAACGGTTACAAGGTTTACGGCGAGGACGGCGCGCAAATGTCGCCCGAAAACACAGACAAGGTTGTAGCATACATCGAAAAATCTTCTTACTTTAACACCCCTCTTTCGCAAGAAAATATTGTTACAATAAGCGACGACTCGGACTATTACGATAAAGTTATTTCGCAGTCGGTTTCCGAAGCTGTCGTAAAAAAGTTTGGCAAAGACGTTAAACTTGTCTACTCCCCTTTGCACGGCGCGGGGCGCGTACCCGTTTTGGAGGTGTTCAAAAAGCTTGGGATTAACGCGCTTGTCGTTAAAGAACAGGAAATGCCCGATACGGAGTTTTCAACGATTAAGGTTCCCAATCCCGAGTTTAGAGATACCCTTTCGATGGGAATTGCGCTTGCGCAAAAAAACGATGCCGAGCTTGTTATCGCAACCGACCCCGATTGCGACCGTATCGGAGTAGCCGTCAGGAACGCTCAAGGCGAGTATATTATTCTGACGGGCAACCAAATCGGCGCGCTGCTTTTGGACTATATTTTAGAAAGGCTCAATGAGGACGGTAAACTTCCGAAAAACGGTGCGGTTGTTAAAAGCATTGTCACAACGACTCTTGCCGACAGAATCGCCGAAAGCTACGGTATTAAATGCTTTAACGTTTTGACCGGCTTTAAGTTCAT
>JAISKW010000151.1 GCA_031260775.1 Christensenellaceae bacterium | reverse complement strand
AAAGAAATACGCCGAACTCATCGTTAAAATGGGCTTGCAGGTCGAATAAGGGCAAGAGGTTGTTATTTATACTGAACTTGCCGAGCCCGAATTCGTCAAAATGTGCGTTGAAGCTTTTTACAAAGCAGGCAGCGGCAAGGTCACGGTTGAATGGACTTATGAGCCGCTTACGCTTCTCAACGTTAAGTATTGCAGTGTTGAAGCCCTTTCCGAAGTAACGCATTGGCAAGAGGAAAGGCTCAAACTCCGTACGGAACGCCTACCCGCAATTTTGCATTTAATCAGCGAAGACCCCGACGGCTTAAATAAAATGGACTTTGAAAAGTTCGCAACCGTTGAGCAAAACGTATATTCCGTTATTAAACCCTATCAAGACGCCATGGAGGACAAATATCAGTGGTGCATTGCGGGCGTGCCAAGCGTTGAATGGGCGAAAAAGGTTTTTCCGAAACTTTCCAAAAAACAAGGCGTTGAAAAATTGTGGGAGTATATTTTGAAAACCTCGCGGGCATTCGACGGCGACCCTATTGCAAATTGGAAGGCGCATAACAAAATTATGCATAGGCGGTGCGATTATTTAACCTCACTGAACTTAAAGACGCTAAGATATAAAAATTCTGTCGGCACGGATTTTACGGTTGGTTTAATCCCGGACAGCCGCTTTCTAGGCGGCAGCGAAAAGGACAAAACGGGGCGCGAATATAATCCGAATATCCCCACGGAAGAGTGCTTCATTTCCCCTAAACGGGGCGAAGCCGAGGGGATTGTATACTCAACAATGCCCCTTTCTTATGAAGGTACACTAATTGACAGTTTTTTTGTAAGGTTTGAAAAAGGAAAAGTTGTCGAAATAGCCTCCGAAAACGCGAAGCATACCGAAATTCTTAAAAAGATGATTTCTATGGACGAGGGCGCGGCATACTTAGGCGAGGTCGCGCTTATCGATAAAACAAGTCCGATTAAAGAATCCGGAATTCTGTTTTACAACACCCTTTATGACGAGAACGCCTCTTGCCACTTGGCGTTAGGCCGCGGCTTTGCGCCGTCATTAAAAAACTTTGCCGGACTGACAAATGCGGAGCAATTTGCCGCCGGGATTAACGATTCGATGATTCATACCGACTTTATGCTCGGCTCGGACGATTTATCAATTATCGGCACAACAAAGGACGGCGGCGAGGTTGTTATTTTTGAAAACGGACTTTGGGCGTTTTAACAAAGCACCGTAATCGTATACATTCGGTTAAAACTTAAACTTGTCGGGATGTGAGCCGTAGCGTTTATCCTTGTCTAACGCGGCGATTGCCGTCATTTCTTCATCCGTTAACGAAAAATCAAAAACCGCGAAATTTTCAACTATGCGCTCCCGATGTACGGATTTTGGGATGACAATATGCCCTCTTTGCAAGTGCCAACGAATTACAACCTGCGCCGGAGTCTTGCCGTATTTCGCACCGATTTTAGTAAATATCTTCTCCGATAAAATTTTTCCTTTGCCGAGCGGTGCCCAAGCTTCGAGGTTAATCGAGTATTTTTTCAGCGTTTGCAAAAGCCCGTCATTTACAAGATAAGGGTGCGTTTCGATTTGGTCAACCACGGGGATAACTCCGGTTTTGTGTAATAATTCCTCAAGATGATGTTTTAAGAAATTGCTGACGCCGAGGGCGCGGATTGTGCCGTCAAGCGTAAATTTCTCAAGGATATTGTAGCAACGGATGTACTCGTCCTTGACCGGCCAATGGATTAAATACATATCGGCATAGTCGGTTTTTAGCTTGTTAAGGCTCGTGAGTAAAGCCCTCTCGACCGCGCCGTCGGTGTGGTCGCGCATATCGGAGTTCCAAAGCTTTGTGGTAATAAAAATTTCGGAACGCGGAACGCCGCTATCCAAAATTGCTTGACCTACTTGGTCCTCGTTTTCGTAAATTGCGGCGGTATCGATGTGACGGTAGCCGGCATCTAACGCGAAGCGCACGGCATTGTATGTGTCGGCGTCGCTCTGATAAACGCCCAAACCGAGCTTAGGAATTGAATATCCGTTGTTAAGTATCCTTGTTTCTTGCATATAGCCTCCCAAATATTTGGTTTATTTTACCAAACATCAAACAATGATACAAGAGATTATGCGGAAAAGACTTAATTTAGACAACTTCCGCTTCCAAACAAAGCACGGCGTTGACGATTCGTGCGGTTCTTTCGGCGGTTATGACGCTAAGCTTTTCGATATCGCTAAACGGAACGGACATAAGAGTTTGAAGGTTGTCATCATTTTTTTCGGCAACGACGGCGAGCACGCCGATTGCGCCGGTCTTTGCAAGCTTTTTATCGAGCGCGCCGCCGGCGGAGATTCCGTTATAGGAATATTTAATTTTACCCACATCCTTTTTTTCGCCGACGCACGCATCAACGGCGATGATAAAGTTAGTCGGGTGGCGTTCGCGGATAAACGTTGAGTATTGGTCAAAGTTAACGCCGTTGACCGGCGTATTTGTGCCGCCGTAAATGTAGGCGCGTAAATTATAGTCCGTGCGCAAAATATCCGCGACAAGCGGACCTAAACTGTCGCCCGATACTGACGGCGTTCCGATGCACACAACAACGGGTAAATTCATATACATAGCTGTTCATTATTATTTACACGGAAGCGGAATTTAATCGCGAAAAATGAATTTTACAAAAATGTAGAAATATTGTACATTAATATAGCTTGTGGCGGCGTAATAGCCAAGCGGTAAGGCAC
>JAISKW010000139.1 GCA_031260775.1 Christensenellaceae bacterium | reverse complement strand
TTTTGTTTTTAATTGTTTATCAAAATGTCCTTATTCGGAACAACGCGCTTGTCCGCTCTCGGGGTAAATAAGAGTTGGCGCAAGGTGCGGCATTCGTGGTAAAATAATATCAAATTGATTTTTACTATTTAGAATTCAAAATCAGCATTAGAATCGAATATGGACGAAGAACAATTAAACAAAAATGAAATTACCGAGGATGTGAAGCCCGAAAACAGTGAGCAAGGCTATGTTCAAACTGTCGGCGAGCTGACACTATCGTGCGAAACGAGTGCGCGGTTACCGCTTTTTGACAATCTTCGCGGTCTGCTCGTTTTGGGAGCATGTATTGTAAACGCTTTAAGTTCCGTTCCTGCCGCGCCGTGGTATCTTGTTCATGCGCACTCGGTCGGCGCGTTTACCGTGGCTGATGTCGGTGTGCCGTTTTTTCTTTTTATCCTTTCGGTTTTTTACACAAAAAACTACATAAAAATTAAAGAGACACAAGGCAAATATATCGCGTTCAAAAAGACAATACAGCGCGGCGCAAACCTTGTAGCCTTGGGCACAATCGCACGGTTCATTGAGAAATTCGACGGTGGCTTTGCCTCCGCGCCGTTCTCGTACTTTATGATGTACGGTTGCGTCACCGTTTTGGGGCTCGCTGTTGTCGGTTTGAAGCCCGAAATCCGCTTCGGCGTGGGAATGGGTCTTTTGACGATTCAGCACGTTCTGACGAACACGGTATCGTTTTGGGAAAATTCCATGCTCGTCAACAACGCAAACGAGGGCGGCTTGCTTGCGTTAATAGGCTGGCTCGGACTTTTGTGCTTGTTTATTTCTTTCGGCGAAATGTTCGCGGCAAAGAAGAAACGCATTCTTGCGTTATCCTTGCCGGTTTATCTTCTGGCAATTTTGTCTGTTGTCTTGTATTTTGTCGTGCCCGACAGCGCAAAACTTTGGTTTGATTTCGGCAAAGATAGGTTGTCTGCATTCTACTTTATGCTTTGTTACACCGCAATTACAGCCGTGTATTTTGTCGCGATGCTAACCCCTCTTAAAAAAGTTTGCATACCCGTCGTGTCGTATGTCGGCAAAAAGCCCGTTCATTTCTTTTTAGCCGGCGGCGTCATCGGTTATATTCTGTATGTTCCTTTCAGAGATTTAATAGCCGACAGTATTTGGTTTGTAATAATCCCCGTTGCCATTATGCTTCTTCTTTTGTGCGGAACGGCGTTTTTTGTGGGAAAATACACGAAGAAGCCTAAAGCAATTAGTTAACCGATTCGATATAGGTTCTGAGTTTCTTTAGCGAGTCCTTTTCGAGGCGCGAAATTTGCGCCTGCGACATTTCGTATTCCTCGGCGATTTCGGTTTGCGAAAGTCCGCGGAAATATCTAAGATGCAAAATCAACCTCTCCTTCGGCGCGAGTTTCTGAAACGCGCTTTTCAAGGCGCGGTCTTCTATAGGGTCTTTTACCGATTTATCCGCTATGGTGTCGCATACCGACATACCGTCCTGCGACTCGGAATACGCGGGGTCGTAGAGAGATTGCGGCTCGGCGATAGCATCGAGAGCGGCGGTGACCTCGCCGTACGGCACGTCTATTTCGGCGGCGATTTCGGCAAGCGAGGCTTCCTTGCTACGCTCACGTTCTATCTTTTCGCGCGCGAGCATTGCACGATACGCGATGTCACGAACTCCGCGTCCCACTTTTAATGCCGAGTTTTCGCGGATAACGCGTTTGATTTCGCCGAGTATCATAGGAACGGCATAAGTTGAAAATTGCACGTTCAAATCGGGGTTGAAATTGTCGGTTGCCTTAATGAGTCCGAGCATTCCCGTTTGGAACAAGTCGTCCGCGCAAACTTTCGCCTGCGGAAACCTACCGACCATTGATAGTACAAGTCTTGAATTCCCTAATAAAAACGCCTCGCGGAGTTCGGGATGCCCGCTTTTAATTTGTTTGAGCATTTCTAAGCTCTGTTTTGCCGTTAAATTCGGTAAATCCGCCGTACACACATTAGTAATACTGACTTTCTTCATATGTATGGCGAAAACTGCCTATATTGAAAGTATGTACTTATTGGAAAATATTATGCGGCGTTAAAAGTTTTTGTAAATTGCGGCGCAGCCTTTGCATAAGAATGCGGAGATATTTGCGCTTTCGGTTATAGGAATTGTCGCGGAGGGAGTACCCTCGATTTGCGCTTTTTGCACAAGTTTGCCGCCTTTTAATATGCTTAAAAGTTTCGGAAGCTGCGCTAAATTGTACGGCGTAACAATAAATATTATCTTGTTATCGACAACGCATTCGGGATAGATATTTACGTTTTCTAACCCTGAATTGACGGTTTCGGGAACCTCAAATTCAAAAACCAAGCGCGTAAAGTCGCGACTTGTACAAAGGGCATTACTTTTAATAAAGCCATACTCCGTTAAATTGTCCGCGATTGTTTCGAACATTATTTTGTCGTAAAGGCTCGCGTTTTTGCCGCTTAAATCGGCGTAGGCGGCTTCGATTTGCGACATTATAAGATACGAGGGGGAGGTTGAATGGATGAGCGGAAACGCCGTTTCAACGGCAGTTTTTACCCTGTCGTTGTAAAAAAGCAGCGCGCCGCCGGTCAGAACCGGCAGGGTTTTATGGCACGAATGTATTACTATATCCGCTCTGCGCAACGCGCTTAATTTTTTTAGTTTTTCAGAAAAAGGGAAATGCGCGCCGTGGCTTTCGTCGGCGATTACAATAATATTTTCATCAATATGCGGTAGATTTGTAATGTTCCCGAAGTAGTCAACCGAGGTATAGATTACCGCCTCCGCGCCGATTTTTTCAGCGGTTTCGCTTGAATTTTCAATGTCGTTCGTGTAAAAGGCTTTTATATTATAAAGTCTTACGGCGTTAAAAACCGAAGCGTGACACCGTCCGCAAATTAAAACGGTTTTATCTTTAACGGCAAATAAGGCGGTATGGACGGCGATTGTCGCGCCGTTTGTGACGAACCGCGCGTTTTCTGCGCCGGCGACCGAACGGATTTCTTCAAGGCTTGCGGCGATTACGCCCGTTGGGAAAAGCGCGTTGTCTGAAAACGATAACTCGGTAATGTCATTCGTAAAAACTCCCGCAGGAAGTCCGGGTGTATGGAAAGAAATGTGGTTTTTATGTGCGTTTATTGCGTTGTTAAGAGGGGTTTGCAAGGTTATTTCGAAATTTTTTCGATTTTGAATTCCTTTTTCATACCGTTAGCGAGCTGCAATCTTGCGATTTCGCCGACTTTTTTGCCAAGAAGAATTCTGCCTTTGGGCGACTCGTCGCTAATTTTTTCGGGGAATTGCGGGTTGACCTCGTAGGTTGTTACGATTTTGTACTCCGTTTGAATTTTGGTTTGCATATCGGTCGTTAAAACCTTTGTGCCGATGCCCACAACGGAGGTATCTATATCCTCGGGTTTAAGAATCTGCAATTTTTCCAAGCGCGCTTGAATATCGACGATTTCCTGTTCGTTTTTGGAATAATCGTCCTTTGCGGCTTTGTACTCGGCGTTCTCGCTCAAATCGCCGAACTCGCGTGCGCGCTCGATATCCGCAGCGATTTCCGTGCGGCGTTGAACCTCGCAAAAGCGAAGCCTTGCGAGTTGTTCCTTATAAGATTCCTCCGAAACGGGGTAAAATTTTTCGACCATCATAATGTTAAATAATATATTAAACACTTGTGCCGAATAATCAATATTATCGGCACAAGTGTGCTTTTCGGTAGTAATTAGTATGCACCGTGACGCTATTTCGTGTGCGGCGCGGCAGTATCGGATTCCGAGACCTTTTGGGTTTCGGAAAAATTCTTCATATTTACGAACGGAATTTTCGTTAACCCCATTGTAAGCGGAATGCCCACAACAAGAATAACGAGGGCTTGCGAGAGTAAAATCGACGCGAAATTAACCCAATAACCGACATCACCTGCAAAAATGTACCAAATAATAGGCAGAACCACCGCGTTTACGAGAATCGGAGGTATTGCCCCGAGGGCGATACGAGCCGTGAGTTTCAGCTTGTAGACCCGACCGATTAAGAATGTCGAAATGCTTGCAAGCAGCGTTGCCATAGTTCCGAACAGCATATCGTACCACCCGTAAGGAGATAAAACGTTTGCAAGTAGGCAACCGAGCGTCAACCCCAAAACGCTTTCGGGGAAAATAACGGGTAGTATTGTCAACGCCTCGCCAAACCTTAACTGAATCGGCCCGAAAGCCACCGGTGCAACAAGGAGCGTCAATACAAAGTATAATGCCGCCACTACCGCCGCACGCACGATAATGAGTAATTTATTTTTATTCATTGTAATTCCTTCGGGGAGTGCGCCCCCAAAATCCGCCTAAGTGTAGGCGCGAATATATTATAACGATTTCCTTATTTTGCAAAATGTATAATTAAAACCCGTAACGGCAATAATGGGGAAAAGAATATGAATGTAATAACGGGTGAAATGATAAAACGCGGCGAATTATATTATGCCGACTTAAGCCCCGTAGTGGGGAGTGAGCAGGGGGGCGTACGCCCCGTACTTATCGTACAAAACGATGTAGGGAACAAGTATAGCCCGACGGTCATTGCCGCTGCAGTAACCTCGCAACAGTCAAAAGCGAAACTCCCCACGCATATCGAGCTTGCGCAAAATGCGGGGCTGCCTAAAGACAGCGTAATTTTGCTCGAGCAAATCCGTACAATCGATAAAGCGCGCCTTCATGAGCGCATAGGCGAAGTCAATGTGGATACAATGCAAAAGGTCAATAACGCGTTACTTATTTCATTAGGCTTCTTTTAACGGGATATAAGACCGTTACAGGGTGTGTACAAACTGCGTGTAATTTTGTCACCCCGTGCGGAGTTGCATGGTGCAACCGTTATAATGTAGGATTCTGCGACTTCGCGCAGAATGACAACGCAGTTGTCCGCTCGTCCGTTATTACTTGGCTTTTTTAGCGGATTCGGAAGTCATTAAATTCGCGCTGCTTATTTCCGTAACCTCGGTTGTAATTTGGGTTTGTCTTGCTCTATGGAACGCAAGCGAAAGCTCTTCTAAAATATCCCCGGCGTTTTCGGTCGCGTTATGCATGGCTTGCATTCGTTCTTGATGCTCGCACTTGACCGACTGTATCATTGCGCTGTACAGCATACCCACTATATATTGCTCGGCAAGAATATCGCACACCTCGTTCGCATCGGGTTCGTACAACGAACCGCCGGCCGCCGTGCCGCTTATATCGTCGTCGTCGCGCTCGAAATCGGAATACAAAAGAGGGAGTAGCCTAATATCCTGCGCTTCGCAAGTTTTGCCGTCCAAGGACGTCGTATAAATTACGCGGATTTCATCCGCCTTGCCGTCCGCAAATAAGGTTATTACATCCTCGGTAATTTTGCGTGCGTCCTCCAATTGCGGTCGTTGGGTTTTGTACAAATACGCAAGGTCGGGAGCGAAGCCCTTTGCCTTAAAGAATTCCGCCGCCATATTGCCGATTGTGAACACATGGGTCGCTCCTGCTTTACTTTTAATAGCCTCGTCGGCGAACGCGAGAACACGGTGATTATATGCGCCTGCAAGCCCGATATCGCCGGCAATGACGATATAAACGGTGTTTTTGACCTCACGCTGCTCAAGATACGGGTGCGAATAGCCCTGAATATGCGCCAAAATATCGCTCATTACCTCCTTAGCTCGCATAAAATACGCCATATTCTGAGCGAATGCCTCGCCGGCAAAACGCATTTTTGACACGCTGATAAGCTCCATCGCTTTGGTAATTTGCCCCGTGTCGCGGATGCTCTTAATCCGCGTTTTGATTTCTGATATGTTTGCCATTTTTTTGTTTGGAGTTTTTTAAGAACTCTCGCGCTTTTGTTGTATTAGCGGCATTGAACTACTTCTTGCTCGAGAAGGTTGGGGGTGTAAAACACCCCCAACGAAGTTCTCGGGTTCGCAGGCTCACCACTCGAACCCCCCGACTTGAAAACTCTACGAGTTTTCAAGTGCTTTGGTAATTTGCCCCGTGTCGCGGATGCTCTTAATCCGCGTTTTGATTTCCGATATGTTTGCCATATTTACTTAATTCGCTGCCATTTCTGCCCTTGCGCGGCAAAGCGTTCTCTTTCTTCGTTCGAGAGGGGCTTAAGTTTAAGCTCACTCAGCTTTTTCTCCAATGTGTCTAACTTTATTTTAAGCCCGCGGACTATGGCGTTTGCGGTTAAATTGCTTCGCTTTTTATTGTATACGACAAAAAGAACTACAGCGGCCGCGAGCAATGATAGAGAAATTATCCAAAATGCCGTAATTGTTCCGGGTAGCAAAACCCCGTATATTATTATGAATACAATTACATAAATCAAGAACACACTCGCTGTAATTATCGCGGACATTAAGTACGGTTTAGTTTGTAAATCGACCTCCTTCTTCACCGTACTTTTGTTGTCCGGGAGCTCACGGTATATGTTTTTTTCGGCGGCAAAGGATTTCATTATATATTTCGCCTTTTCGTACTTGAAATCGAGCACGTATTCGGGGATTATGTAATAATCACTCGCGATAAGATTAGTATCGCACGAGGCTCTGAAATCTTTTACGTGATTGCCCGGCAAACTTCCCCGGCATGAGGATTGCGCCATGTTTTGCGCATCAACAATACAGATGCTAATATCGGCATCGGAAATCGAAAAGAGCGGCTCTGACCCAAAACAACAATTCAGCGTATCCAAATCGGAAGGCTTTGCATTGCTAAAAAATTTA
>JAISKW010000117.1 GCA_031260775.1 Christensenellaceae bacterium | reverse complement strand
GGGCGGCCCGTACGACTTGTGCGCCGCAGGGCGGTATTGGTGTCACGATGCGAAGTACCGTAAACATATCGGCGACAGAGAACGGCTTAAAACGCAACTTTTGCAAGTAGCGGAGCAAGCGGAAACGGATGATTACAAAATGGGCGAGCGGTACGATATGAACTATGTGTACTATAAGAGCAACAAAAATTGGCACGGCTCGCCGCTGTATTATGAATATCCTAATACTTTTGCCGCCGTGCTTTTCCGCGACTATTTAGGGTTTAGCGGCAGCGATGTCGCGGACATTTCGCTAATGCCGGCATTGCTTGACTTCGGCAGCGTCAAATCCGAGGTATGGGGAGTATCCTATAAATACGAAAAGAATAATTTTACCGTTACTAACCTGACTAACGAAGCAAAAACGGCAGAACTCGACCTATCCTTATTATATAAGGGTAGTGCGCCGTGTATTTTGGAGCTTTTGGCAGGGCAAAGCAAGGTGTTAAAAGTATAAATTTGTTGAAAGCCGTTAAAAATATATAATTATATGTACCGAATAATTTACAAGTTTTCGGTAATATTTAAGGTGAAGAAAATTTTAGCGACGGTTTTAGCCGTAATAGCATTATCCTTGGGCGTATTCGCGCTTGCTTCTTGCAAAAAGGACGAAGTAATCCCCGAGGTTGACACAATCAAAATCGAGTTCATTGACGAAAAGGTTCAGTATGTAACCGAGGGCAATTTGTTTGCTGCGGACATATTCAAAATTACCGCAACCCTCACCGACGGCACGACAATGGAAATTCCCGTGACCAACACCGCGCTTGTTTTCGATAAAAAAGAACTTGAATTGGACAAAGCCGGCAAGTATGTAAAGCCCGCCGACGCCGATAAAAAGGTTAAACTTACCGTCACGTACCTTTCCTACAGGTCGGCAAGCATCGAAATCGAGGTTAAGAAAGCGTAATTACTCCGGCTCGGAGTGCAAATCTGCTTGAATCGGGGCTTAATAGCCTCAATTTGACGGCAAAGGGGTTTGGATATAATATAAAATAACTAAATACGGGTTCGTTGTTTCGTCCCCGTACAATAATTAACTATGGCAAAAGCAAAATTTGAGCGTGACTTGGTTCACGTAAACGTTGGAACTATCGGACACGTTGACCACGGTAAAACTACCCTTACCGCCGCTATCACCATGTACTCGGCTTCGAAAGGAAACGCCGCAGTCATGAAATACGAGGATATCGATAAGGCCCCCGAAGAAAAGGCCCGCGGTATCACAATAAACACCGCACACGTCGAATATAAAACCTCCAAGAGGCACTATGCTCACGTTGACTGCCCCGGACACGCCGACTATGTTAAGAACATGATTACCGGCGCGGCGCAGATGGACGGCGCAATCCTCGTTGTTGCGGCAACCGACGGCCCCATGCCCCAAACCAGAGAGCATATCGTTCTTGCCCGTCAGGTAGGCGTTCCTTATATCATCGTTTTCATGAATAAGGTTGACCAAGTTGACGACCCGGAGCTTTTGGAGCTTGTTGAAATGGAAATCCGCGACCTTCTTACCTCCTACGGGTTCCCCGGCGACGATACGCCGATTATCAAAGGCTCGGCTCTTAAGGCAATGCAAGCGGCTCAAGCGGGACAATCCGCAACCAGCCCCGACTGTGCATGCATTCAAGAGTTATTAGACGCTGTTGACGCTTATATCCCCGACCCCAAGCGCGACATCGACAAACCTTTCCTTATGCCCGTAGAGGACGTATTTACGATTACCGGCCGCGGCACCGTTGCTACGGGCAGAATCGAAAGAGGTATTGTTAAAGTCGGCGACAAGGTCGAAATTGTAGGTATCAAACCCAACAAAGAAACCACCGTTACCGGTATCGAAATGTTCCGCAAATCGCTTGACGAAGGCAGAGCGGGCGACAACGCAGGCTTACTCCTCCGCGGTGTTGAAAGAAAAGACGTTGAAAGAGGTCAAGTTCTTTGTAAAACCGGCACAATCAAACCCCATACCCAATTTAACGGACAGGTTTATGTTCTTACAAAGGAAGAGGGCGGCAGACACACCCCGTTTGTTAACCACTACAGACCGCAGTTCTACTTCAGAACGACCGACGTTACCGGCAGCATCGAGCTTCCCGCGGACGTTCAAATGGTTATGCCCGGCGACAACGTCAAAATGGAAATCACGCTTATCACCCCTATCGCAATCGAAGAAGGTCTTCGTTTCGCTATCCGCGAGGGCGGAAGAACCGTTGGTTCGGGCGTCGTTTCGAGCATCATCAAATAGTTGTAAATAACCAATGAAACACAATAAAAGAGCGGAAGTGATTCCGCTCTTTTTTGTTGCCGAAAAATTAATTGCGGTACATACCGTTTTTTTCAAATTCCGTTTGGTATATTACTGCGGAAAGAGTCCAACAAAATTAATTGTGGCGCATATCGTTTTTTTCAAATTCCGTTTGGTATATTACTGCGGAAAGAGTCCGACGCGTAATAACCGTATTACCGTTCAACGACGGCAAAGAATATCTTGGCGTGCTAAAAACAGCGCGTAAACAGCGCATCGGCAAGAATATTCTTGTAACCTCGTCAATTATCGAGCGTTATATTATACGCAGTCGGGTGAATGCCTGACTAATCCCAAAATAAAGTGGAGGTACAATGCTTTCGCTTGAGATAAAAACAAAAAAGAAAATGAATTTTTATGAAATAAATTTGGATTTAATCCTTGACAGAAAGAGCAAGGAGACTGAAGAAGACGTCCGCAACGCGTTGTTTGATTTGTGTGACGACTATAACCGCCGCAACGGAAAGGATTACCTGTTTTGCAAAAAACCCTCAATCCGTTTCAAAGCGGTATCGCTGTATTTGCTTCACGCGGGGGAATGCGCCGCTTTTACAATGGAAGATGCCGCGCTTTTGACCGGGCAACTTGCCGAATTTACGGTATCTTGCGTTTCGGAAATCACATATTTTTCATGGCAAATCGCACTTGAATGGATTTCCCACTTCGAGCCAATCGACCTTGCAGGGAGCGTTTTAGAAAAATTCGGCTTTGAACATGTCCCGTCCGACGCTGAAAACTGGTGTAAAGAAAAGATTGCGCCGAATATCCCTTGCCGCGGCGGCACGACTGCCGATTATTGCGAATACGCAAAAAACGCCGTTAATTCGCCTGAACTTTTGAACGAACTCGGGCGTATTTTCGATGCAGGCAAACCGTCGTTCGGGCATCCTGTTCACTACATTTTGGAATCCGTAAGCATGGAAGCCCGTACGGATACCGCAAACATTTTAGTCAACGCGCTGTTCGATAACGGAAGGCTGAAATCCAAACGGGTTGCGGTTATTCGTATCAATGATATAGCAAATTACAGCCGACGAGGCAGCGCAAGTCGGTCCGAAGCGAACGCTTGCATAAAGAACATGGCCGGCTCGACTGTCGTTTTGGATTTTTCCGAATGCGCAAATGTGGACGGAGAGTTCGGAAACGCCGCACTCGGAATTGCCGAAAAACTCAGTAACGATATAAAAATATAGGAGGTCGGTTCTGATTATAGTTTTGATACCGTGCGGCATGGAAAAAGAAAAGAAAGGGGTTCTTGCGAATTTCGAAGGCATCGCTTTCGTTGAATTGCCCGAAAAAGCGTATTTCGGCGGCGAAGCGAGGGAATATCTTTTAAGCAAGGCGGCGAAAATTGCAATTACCGATGCGGTCGGCTTGACCGATTGCGTGACGGCTGAGGACACCGCATATTCCCGTGCCGATTTAGATTCGGCGTTCGAGAGGTGGCAGGATAATTATTTGTTAAAAACGGCGTACCCCCAGTACTCCGATTTCGGACCTATGAAGCGCGAAACAAAGGAGAAACCGAAAGGCGACTCGTGGGAAGATTTGAACTCGATGATAGGTTTAACCTCCGTAAAAAGTATGATTAACAAGGTTGTACGGCATCATAAGGAGCAAAAACTGTTTAAGGAAATGGGAATGCCGCAGGATTCAACCGCGTGCCATGTGCTGTTCACGGGCGCGCCGGGCACGGCAAAAACGACGGTTGCGAGGCTTTTTGCGCAAATTCTAAAGGATAATGGTGTTCTGTCCGTCGGCGGTTTGGTTGAGGTAGGCAGGGCGGATTTGATAGCGAAGTATGTCGGGCAAACCGCGCCGCTTGTCGTAAAAGCGTTTGACAGAGCCCAAGGGAGCGTACTGTTTATTGACGAAGCGTATTCTCTTGCAGACGATAGGGACGGACTTTACGGCGACGAGGCAATTGCGACTATCGTGCAGGAAATGGAAAACCGCCGCGATGACGTTGTGGTAATATTTGCGGGCTATCCCGACAAAATGGAGAAGTTTTTGTCCAAAAATCCGGGACTCCGCAGCCGTATCGCGCACAAGGTGCATTTTGACGATTATACTGCCGAGGAATTATACGGAATTACCGAGCATCTCGCGGCGAAAAAGAAGCTCACCGTTTCGGAAGCCGTAAAGCCTTTACTCTTGCCGTATTACGAAAAAGCGGCAAGGCAAGCCGAGTTCGGTAACGGTCGTTTCGCCCGAAACATCTTGGAAAGCGCGCTTTTGACGCAAGCCGACCGTCTGTTGGATATGCCGCCCGAAGATATAACCGAAAGCGTCGTTAAAACGCTAACGGCGGCGGATTTCGTTTTACCCGAACTCAAAGACCCCTATTCCCGCACAAGAATCGGGTTTTGAAATTAATTGCGGTAGGGCAATTTAGGTTTACAACGAAAAATGGTTGAGGATTGTCTGATTAACAATAAATAGAAAAAGTCCGTAGCATTAGCTATGGACTTTTACAATGTTTGGTGGAGATATGCGGACTCGAACCGCAGGCATCCTGCTTGCAAAGCAGGCACTCTACCAACTGAGTTATACCCCCGAACGCTTATCATTATAATATATATTTTTATTTCGAAAAAATTTACAAATGACTAGCGTTTATCGGGGTATATGTCCAACGAATATCCGGCGTTTTCGGCGGTTTCGGTAATGGTTTTCTTGAATTGCCGCCTTACCGATAAAAAGTGAATCGCTCCGAACACACAGAACAATGCCACTAATGCGGCGACACCGAGCATTGCATATTTGATTATTATGTTGTCATCGCCCTTGCCCTCAATCGAAATCAAGAACGTTGTTGGCTGCGGCGGCACTCCGTGGAAGTTCCCGCTTTGCGCGCCTTCCGGCGTATAATGCACTACAAATGTGTTATCGCCCGACAACGAATCCAACAACGCGCCGCTTATGGTTATATAATCGCCTTTTTCGTCCGTTTCGATACTGTATGACTGCGCCGAAAGCGTTTTCAATCCGCCCATAAACGTAATTTTATCAATCGTATTTCCCTTTGCTTGCACGCGTATTTTAACCGTTTCTTTCTGCCCTTTTTCGTAATTGACCTTTGCCGTTTCCGCTTCGCCGCTTTCGAAGAACGTCATTCCCGGTGAGGACACAAGGGTAATATTTCCCGCGACGTCGGTGACCTTTGCATACACGATTAAACGCCCTGCCGCCGGGTATATCGCGTTGCCGAATGTGAACTTAAGCGGCACGCCTTCCGCCGTTTCGCCGTCCAACAGCTCCTGCTCCGTCAGCGAAGCCCCGACCGCAATGAACTCAATCATCGGACTTGCGGAGTTATCGATGCCCACAATTTCCACTCGCGTAAACGCCGGGTAATAGTAATTGAAAATAGGACGCGCCGAAAACTCCGCGAATTCCTCGCCTTGAATTCTCAAAATTCCGGTCGGTGCCGTCATATCCAAAGTATAGACGATGTAGAAATTCGTGCTAATTTCTCCCGTTTTGTTGTCCTTAAACTGTAATACCGCGATAGCGTCGGCAATTTCATCGTCGAAGGTTACGCTTGTTGACCAAGCTGCTGATTCGGCACGCCGCACAAAAAAGCCGTCATTTGCAGTTATGACAAGAGGCTCCTTTACAATATAAGTGCCGTTCAAGCCGTTAGCCCTTGCATTGTTCGGCTGCGCTTCGTTTACAATAATACCGCATTCCTCGGGTGAAAACGCGCCCTTTTCAATGGTAGTAAAGCCCTCCAATATCGAAGAATATATCATATAGTTGCTGTCGATATAGTAGTTCTGCGCGCGGATGCCGGAAATTTGCAACCCCGAAACGTACACCTCGGCGGCGGGGTTCGGCAGACTGTCTACGAACACGGCGGAGGCTCCGGTCGTTACCAAAACGACGCCGCGCGTGAAATCGGTAGAGTCGAAATACACGCCGTATTCGGCAAGTTTACTGCGGATTACCGCTCTGACCGCCGGGTCGGTATCGTAGCTTGTCAGCGATTGTTTAACCGCATCGTAGACGAAATCTTCAAACGTCGGTTCGGTAAGACCGCCGTAAGCAAACCTTATTTCCGCCGCCGTCGTGCCGTCGTATGCCTTCGCATTGGCCGTGATATTGCCCTGTGCGATAATAATCCGCCTCGGCGAAATCGTCTTATTTACGGACAACACGCCCCTGAAATCGTAGTTTAGGGAGTCCAAACCCGTGATAGTATATCCGACAAAGTAAACCCTGTGCACGCCCGCTTCAATGCCGTCAAAGTACTCGTAAGCCGCGCCGCCCGCAGGCCTTGTAAGAGTCACCGCATCGCCGCTGCACAGCCCCGTGGGCATACCTAAGTTAGAGGTGTTTATCCCGTCGTAATAGAGGAACAGCGAGCCGCTGTTGATTTCAACCGTAACCGAATAGGTACCGTCGTAAATTTTATCCGCAACATAAATGTTTCCCCAAACGACGGGGCGTTTCAGAATCGCGCCGGCATCGCCGTCCCGTAAAGTGACATACCAGTCTTGCGCCGCGGTGTTTTCGCCCGAAAGCGAGTAATTGAGCGTGTCCGCACCGGTAAGCTGTGCCGCGGAAACCCTAACCTCGAAGTTATTCCCTTCAATGTTTTTTGAGTTATACTGCCCTCTTGAGGAGTACTGCAAATACGCGATATCGTCATTCGGTATGATATCTAATATGGGTACGTCCAAGGCAACGTCCAAAAGTATGACGTTTGTATCGTTAATCGGCGTGGAAATCAGCCCGTCGTAAATTTTCGGCGCGACGCTGAACCCCTCAATTTTCAAGGGGCGCGGAACGATATTGCCCGAGAGGACGCCGGTATTAATGGGAATTAGAGAATAGTTTTTGGCGTCGTCGCCCATCAACACGAATTCGAAAGCAATCGGGATATTCGTTCCGACGTTTTTACGTCGCACATAAGCGCGTTTATCGCTGCCGCTGCCGTAAATTCTGCCGTAAAGTTCCTCCGCCGCATCTCCCGCAATGTCGATATCGGCGTTTGAAATGACCCTTGAAAAATAGAAAATATCCGAGGCGGATGCGTCGAGCGACACGATATCGCCCGCAATGCTCCCGGAAAGGAACAACCCCGAATAGTAGCCCGGATATATGAATGAGGGTAATTCCGTTCCGTCATAAGTCTTTGCATCGTTGCTCAATCCCGTGACGTTAAGTGTTTTAGGCACGACCGTAAGATAGCCTAACAGACCGTCAAACATATAATTGCCCGAGGTTGCGCCGGTTAATATAAAGCCGGAAACGATACGCGCCTCCTTGTTTTCGCCCACGTTTTTATCTGCGGTTTGAACCAAAATACCGCTGGAATCGTATCCGACGTCGTCACCGATAACGATTCCCGCGAGCAAAACGCTTGCGCCCTCACGACGCCACTTTACTTCGCTTTTGCCGTCGTATTCCTTAACGTTGCCCGCATAATCCAAAGCGTAGCCAATAACGGTTAACCTTGCTCTCTCGATAACGTAGTTCTCGTTTACAAAGAATTTTTGATACGTTCTGCCCGTTGTGAAGACGGCTTTTAACTCATAAGTGCCGGCGTTGCGGGCGTTCGGAATAACGTTAATTCCGTTGACAAAGCTGAGCGTTGCCGATACTCCCGAAGTATAATCGAAGTTCGCGCCCGTAGTTGTGTATTGCAACGATGCGGCGGTTACGTACGTGCCGTTATAGACCTTTGACGGAGCTTGTAACTGCGTAACTACCGCGTTCGGAATTTTATGTAAATAAAGCGATGCCGCGTTGTCCGTCGCCTTTGCAAAGTGTTTTGAAAGCTCCGAATATGCGGGAATTTCAAACGGCGGATATGTTCCGTCGGTGATTTGAAGTGTCCCCGCCAGTGTAATTTCGCCGCCGAAATATGCGTCCGGTACGACAATAGGAGTAGAAGTCGGCGGTGGCACAAGCCTTGCAAGATTTTTCACGGTTGCGCCGGAGGCTCCGGTTATTTTGACGTTCGAGTAGACGTATTTGATTGTCGGGTTATCCGCATTATCGACGCCGTAAGCTTCCGCACAGAACCCCGCGACTCCGGACAAGTACGAACTGCTTGACGCAATTTGCAAGTTCAATTCGCCGTCGGCGTAGCAATCGGAGATAAAGGTTTCCCATCCATACCCAATGAAGGAAGCGATATTCAATGTTTCAACCGCAAAATTCGGAGCATTAACCGTTATTTTTTGGTTGGCAAAGGTGGTTGAGACGGTCATCATTTCAGCCACGCCGATTGCGCCGCCGATGTAGTAGCTATATGAACGCTTACCCGCTGTCGAGCCCATATTGACCGTGATATCGCCTATCGCATAAGAATCCGAAATACCGGTCGGAGCATGATACCCATTCGCATAGCCTATTAAGCCGCCCACAATATAAACGGTATCATCGTCGTTTTCACTGATAGTTATTGCCGTGCCGGCTTTTGCACCTTTAATGCCGCTGTCCGTCGCACAGCCTATTAAGCCGCCCACGGACTCCGCATAAGCCTCGCTTGCCGCGATCAGCGACAAGTTAATTCTTACCGACGGGTCAACGGTTATATTTTCGATATGGCAGTTTTCCGCATACCCCACCGCGCCGCCGATGTTAAATGCCTCTGAGAGAATCGCATCGTATCCGCCGCCGATTACGGAACCGGTTTTTGTAATGCCTACTGCGGAATTTTTAACGGTCGTGCCTATAGCTTTGCCGACAATTAGCCCTACGTTCGCTATCCCGCCCTGCGGATTGTTGCCGTTGCCCGATTCCATTTTGATTGCAACGTTGCAGTTTTCAATCAAGCTTCCCGCCGCTATGCCCGCAATCGCGCCCATATTGCCTACTCCGGTGAGCGCGTTGCCGCTGACGTTTGGTGCAGCGTCCCTGTTCCCCTCTATTGAAAATATGTTTACATTCCTTACCGTTGAATTAAGAAGCCTTGCCGTCAACACCCCTATTGCATTATCGGGGCCTGCCGACAGGTCTGTTTTTATGCCGAGCTGTCTTATATCGACATACAACGAAAGGTTTTCAAACGTCGCGCCGGAAGCCTCCGAAAACAATGCCGCATTTAAGGGTTGTGCCCCGCCCGTATACAGCCCGCGTATCGTATGCCCGTTGCCGTTAAGCGTTCCCGTAAAGGACTCTATAGGCGTAAACGCCGAGCTGAACGCAATATCGCTTGAAAGTACGAAATCCTTATCCGGATGCGCGGTAATTTTCGTAATGAAATCTTCCGCACTGCTTCCGATTCGCGTGGGTTCTTCCGCCGCCGATGCCGCTTTCCCATCTCTCTGCACCGTGCAGAAAAGAACGGCGAGCAATATGAGCGTCAACAAAACTCCGATTATTCCGTGCCTTTTTATGTGCCTAACCATATTTCGCTACTCTGCCTGCACGCCAAAAAGCAATGCACGCATTGTATCTTATATTATATATCCGATTTCGCGCGCGTTACAGTAGCGTTTTTTATAAGAAATTTACAGTAGCGTTTTTTGTGAGAAATTTAGTGGGGAATTCTTATCAGTGAAAAGCAATCCGCCTCCCCTTGTCATTCCGCGACCTTGCGCAGGGTGACAAAATCACACACCGATTGTCCGTTCCATTTTCTGCAAATTAAACTAATATAGTAAAATATTGAGTATGAAGGATTTTCTAAAGCTTCAGGATTTGCAGGATAACGAGGTTTCATCTCTTATTGACTTTGCAATCGAGCTGAAAAAGAAAAAAAAGGACGGAATTGCGTACGAACCGCTTAAGGGAAAGGTCATGGGAATGATTTTTTCAAAGTCGTCTACCCGTACCCGCGTTTCATTCGAGCGCGGAATGATTGACCTCGGCGGCAACGCGATTTTCTTAAACCAAAACGACATTCAGTTAGGGCGCGGCGAAAGCATCAAGGATACGGCGCGCGTTTTGGAACGCTATTTGGACCTGATTATGATTCGTACGTTCAAGCAATCCGACGTTGACGACCTCGCAAAGTTCGGTTCTATTCCCGTAATAAACGGGCTGACCGACTATGCGCATCCCACGCAGATTATCGCCGACCTCCAAACCGTAAAAGAACACAAGGGTGGGTTAAAGGGGCTCAAAATTGCGTATATCGGCGACGGAAACAACGTTTGCAACTCTTTAATCGTCGGCGCAGTCAAATGCGGCGCGGAAATTTCAATCGCTTGCCCCGCGGGGTTTTTACCCGACAAAGACGTTTTAGCCTACGGGCTTTCGAAAAAGCTTTTGACCGTTACCGAGGACACCTTCGAGGCGGCAACCGATGCCGACGTTTTGTATACCGACGTTTGGGCGTCAATGGGGCAAGAGAGCGAACGCTTGGCGCGCGCTAAGGTTTTTGCGGGCAAATATCAAATTAATAAATGCCTGATGTCCGTCGCGCACAAGGACGCTATCGTTTTGCACTGCCTCCCCGCACACAAGGGTGAGGAAATCACCGAGGATATTTTTGAAAAACACGCCGTCACAATTTTTGACGAAGCCGAAAACCGTTTACACGCGCATAAAGCCATTATGTGCCGCGCAATAGACATACTTTAATAGGGGGAATTGAATATGAAAATCACATTAACTTCAAATAGAAAACAAAAACCTGATTCGGCAAAGCTCGGATTCGGTCGTTACTTTACCGACCATATGTTGATATGGGATTACGCTGACGGCAAATG
>JAISKW010000097.1 GCA_031260775.1 Christensenellaceae bacterium | reverse complement strand
AAAACAACGACATCATTGCCGCGCCAAGAAACAGAAAAAACACAATCCGTTTCGCCGTTTGTTTCGCCGTATGTAACATACCCTTATATTGTATCAAACTCTTTATAATAAAAAAAGATACATTTAGCGAAAAGCTTTTTGAAAGGGCGCAATTCGCGTTGTTGCGGAAAAAGAAAAAGGGCGCAATTGTCCGCGCCCTTTGTGTAATATCTCAAAACTTCGTTTTTATTTCTCTCCCAAAAAAAACACACACACGGCTTTTCAAAGGGGAGGGGTGCGGGGAGGGGAATTGCTTTTCACTGCAAAGCATTCCCCCTCCCCGCAATACTCTCTATTTCAAAAAGCCTTTGTTGTTCTTAACTAAGATTTGCGACTCCATTTGTTTCTGTAACTCTAATGCAACCGAAACGACGATTAACAGTCCCGTGGCGGAGAATCCGCTACCCAGTCCCAAGGTTGTAAACCCGGGCACACGTTGCAAAATTAATGCCGGCACGAGAGCGACAACGCCCAAGAACAACGCGCCGAACAAGACCAAACGGTTGTTGATTTTCCTTAGGTGCATACCCGTCGCTTTGCCGGGGCGGATGCCGGGGATAAAGCCGCCGTTCTGTTGCAACATCCTTGAAACGTCGTCGGGATTAAACTGTATTTGCGAATAAAAGTACGCAAAGAAGATAATCATTATGAACATAATCAAGGGGTATAGGTTCCCGTTTGCGCCAATCCAAGTACCCCACCACTGACCGAACTTACTTGCGCCTGCTCCTGCAAATTGGATAATCATTTGCGGAAACATTATAAGCGAGCTTGCGAAAATGATAGGCATAACTCCGCCGGCGTTGACTTTTATCGGGATAAACGTGCTTTGTCCGCCGTACATTTTGTTGCCCTTAACCTGCTTTGCGTACTGCACGAGGATTTTCCTTTCCGCCATATCGACAAACACAATAAAGAAGAAAAGTATTACGACAAGCAAGAAGAACCCGAGCAAGAAGAATATTCCGGTTGAATCGCCGTTCCTTAACTGGTTAGGGATTGTTACCGCCATAGCGTTCCAAATAGAGTTACCGAGTCCGCCGATAATGCCCACGAAAATGATGATTGACGAGCCGTTTCCGATGCCGTGTTCGGTAATTCTTTCCGACAGCCACATAACAAGCGACGAGCCGCCCGTTAAGATAATTACGACGAATATCATCGTGAAAATCTGTCCTGCGGAGTTTGCAACATCGGCATCGCCGAAAATCGAGGTAATAGCGTCTTTCCACGCGAACATTACGCCGACCGATTGGACGATTGCGAGCAAGATTGCTACGTATCTTGTGTATTGTGTGAGCTTTTTTCTGCCGTCCTCTCCCTCTTTACTCAGCCTTTCAAGCTTCGGAATAATCAAAGTCAAAAGCTGCATAATAATGAACGAGTTAATAAACGGGATAATGCCGAGCGAGAACAGTGTACCGTTTTGGAAAGCGTTGCCCGTTATCGCAGAGAACATCTGCAAAAATCCCGAAGAATCGTTTCCCACCATTTGCGTTATCGCAACGGGGTTGATTCCCGGAATCGGAACGACGCAGCCTATCAGGTAGACCGCCATTATAGCAAGCGTGAACAACAACTTTTTACGGATTTCGGGGGTTGTTATTGCGTTTTTTAATGTTTGTAACATTGCTTATTAAATGCTTAACACGCCTTTGATTGCATCTTTATCGCTATTATTAGCTAAATAACGCTAAAGATGCGCCCGTTTGCGCATCTTACATTGTTTGGGATTACTCCGCTTTTTTGTTTACTAAAACCTCTACCGTGCCGCCTGCCGCTTCGATTTTCTCTTTCGCGCTTGCGGTGAACTTTGACGCCTTTACTACGAGCTTCTTTTTTAATTCGCCGTCGCCTAAAATCTTAAGACCGTACGGCTCGATTTTCGAAAGGACGCCGTAGCCTAAAAGCAATTCCGCGGTGATTTCGGTGCCGTCTAATATTTCGGCATTGTCGTTTAACGCGCCTACGTTGACGATTGAATAAATTGCCTTGAAGTAGTTGTTAAAGCCGCGTTTGGGGATTCTGCGCGTAATAGGCATTTGACCGCCCTCGAAGCCGATTCTGACTCCGCCGCCGCTTCTTGCCCATTGACCTTTGTGCCCTTTTCCACTGGTCTTACCGGTGCCTGAGCCGATACCTCTGCCTAATCTTTTAGGCTTTTTCGTTGAACCTATTGCAGGTGCTATTTCGTGTAATTTCATTTTTTTCTCCTATACGCTTCGGGATTGCTCCCTCACTCGGATTTCATATTTGAATATCTATTCGGCAGCCTCAACCTTTACGAGGTGTGCTACTTTTACGAGTATTCCCTTTATTGCGGCGGTTTCTTCCAAGACGTTTGACGAGTTTGTTTTGCCTAAGCCCAACGCTATTACGCACTTCTTTTGGTTAGGCAACGCGCCTATTGTGCTTCTTACTAATGTTACCTTAATTTTAGCCATTGGTCACTTCCTCCTTGCCGATAACCTGTCCGACCGTTAAGCCGCGAACCTTTGCGATTTCTTTTGCCGTTCTCAAGGTCTTTAACCCCTCGATTATTGCTTTCGCGCTGTTGATTGCATTGTTCGTGCCGATTGTCTTCGTACGGATATCTTTTATTCCGCTCGCTTCCAAAACCTTACGCACCGCGCCGCCCGCGATTACGCCGGTACCTTCGGCTGCCGGCATAATAACTACCTTGCCCGCTCCGAATAATCCGATTGTTGCGTGGGGAATCGTCGTTTTATATGTCGCGACCTTGAACATTTCGCGCTTTGCGATATTCGTTGCACGCTCGATTGCCATGGGTACTTCCGCGCCCTTTGCAATGCCGATGCCAACGCTGCCCGCGCCGTCGCCTACCGCGACTAATGCGCTGAACTTCATCGTCTTTCCGCCTTTCGTTACTTTGGTAACACGGCGAATGCTGATTGTGTTCTTGATTAGACCGTCGTCTACTCTTTCGGGTCTTTTGTCGTTACGTCTTTGTCCGCCCTTTTTATCTTTATCAAATGCCATAATTTTTACCTCGCGAAGCGCGCCTTAACGCGCCCCTTGTAGATTAGAATACTAATCCTCCCTTGCGTGCGCCCTCGGCTAAGCTTGCGACTCTGCCCGTATAAAGGTATCCGCCGCGGTCATAGACTACTGCCGTGATATTCTTGTCGATTGCAAGCTTTGCAATCTTCTCTCCTACCGCTTCCGCTACGCCTTTCTTATCGTTTTCGTCGCGGAGGGCTTTGATATCCGCATCCAACGATGATGCCGCTACCAAGGTTTCGCCCTTAGTGTCGTCGATAATTTGCGCGTAAATATGGTTTAAGGAACGGTACACGTTGAGCCTCGGTGTTGCCGCGTCGCCGCTCAACTTGTTACGAAGCCTTTCGTGTCTTCCTTGTCTTACCTTGTTGCTGTCGATTTTATTTACCATCTTTCAACTCTCCTTATTTTTTGCCCGTCTTTTTGGCTTGTTTACGCGCAATCTTTTCGCCCTTATAGCGAACGCCGTACTGATGATACGGGTCGGGCTTTCTGATACGCTTAATATCTGCGGCGACCTGTCCTACCAATGTCTTGTCGATTCCCTCAACGATAATTTCGGGCTGGTTGACGTTTGCGGGGGTTTTGCTTACGCTAAGCGTAATTCCCTCGGGCGCGACTACCGTAATAGGGTGGCTATAGCCGGCTCTTAACACGACGCTGCCCTCTTTTTGCTCGGCTTTATAACCGACGCCTTCCATTACGAGTTCTTTCTTGTAGCCTTTCTCAACGCCTACGACCATATTTGCGATTAACGCTCTGTACAGTCCGTGCGCCGCGCGGCTCTCTTTTGCATCGTTTTGTCTTGTTACCGTCAAAACGCCCGCTTCGATATTGATATCTACGGTTTTGCACGCGATAACCTGCGAAAGCTCGCCTTTAGGCCCTTTTACGGTAACTACACCGTCTTTGAGCTCCGCGCTTACGCCGTTTTCTAATTTTATAGGTAATTTTCCGATTCTGCTCATTTCTTTACCTCCTTACCAAACATAGGCAAGCACTTCGCCGCCGATGTTCTCTTTGCGCGCTTCCTTATCCGTCATTATCCCTTTCGAGGTGGATACGATTGCTATGCCTAATCCGCCCAAAACGCGCGGCAACGTTGCAACCTCCGAATAAACGCGCAGCCCGGGTATTGAAATCCTCTTGATTCCCGTTATCGCCTTTTTCTTATCGACGTATTTCAAAACGATATGGATTGACTCGGCAACGCTGCCCTCTATCTTTATCGTTTCCGCCGAAACTATATATCCCTCGCGGATTAATATCTCCGCGATTGACTTCTTTATTTTTGACGCCGGAACTTCAACCGTTGCTTTTTTTACGGCTTGAGCGTTCCTGATGCGTGTGAGCATATCCGCTATTGGGTCTGTCATCTTTATTTCTCCTTGTTATTAACGGCGTTTATACCTCGTATACGGCCCGTTACCTTTTTGTTTTCTGAAAGTCTTTAGCTTACCAGCTCGACTTTGTCACTCCCGGAAGCTCTCCTTTATACGCTAACTCGCGGAAGCAAAGTCTGCAGATACCGTACTTCTTAAGAACCGAGTGCGGTCTGCCGCAGATGCTGCATCTCGTATACGCTCTTACGGGGTACTTCGCCTTTCTTTTTTGTTTTTCCTTTAACGATGTCTTTGCCATTATTTGCTCTCCTTAACGAAAGGCATTCCGAGCAGCGTTAACAACTCTTTTGCCTCCTCATCGGTATTCGCGCTCGTTACGAACGCGATGTCGAAACCTCTGATTTTCTCGATTTTATCGTAGTCGATTTCGGGGAAAATCAACTGCTCTTTAATTCCTAACGAGTAGTTGCCTCTGCCGTCGAACGACTTCGAAGGTACTCCGCGGAAATCGCGGACTTTAGGAAGCGATATGGAAACTAATTTGTCGTAGAATTCCCACATTCTGTCGCCCCTTAAGGTGACTTTCGCGCCGAGAGGCATTCCTTCACGAACCTTAAAGTTCGAAACCGACGTCTTTGCCTTTGTCAAAACCGCTTTTTGTCCGGCAATATTTGAAAGCTCTAAAGCGGCGTTTTGCACGCTTTTGCCGTTATCCTTTATGTCGCCTAAGCGCATATTGAGGATAATTTTATCAAGCTTCGGAACCTGCATCACCGTTGTATAACCGAACTTCGTTGTAAGCGCGGGGATGATTTCCTTAATGTATTTTTCCTTAACTCTGTTCATTACTTATTCTCCTCCGTTCCCTCAGCCGACGCCTTCTTTCTGATTTTTTTGTTTGCGGTATCCGCTTTCGCTTCGGCCTTGCTCGCCCTCTTTGTGGCAGCCTTTTCGGTAACAAGTACCTCGCCGCACTTTTTGCAGATACGGACTTTTTCGCCGTTTTCCAACACCTTATAGCCTACGCGGGTTGCTTTTCCGCACGCCGCGCACACCGGCAACACGTTGGAAATATCCACCGAACCGGCTTGCTTTACTAAACCGCCCTTTTCGTTGGCTTTGCGCGCCTTAACCGCTTTGATATTGACGGTCTTTAAGTCCTTGCCTTCGATTTGCACCCTGTGCGTCTCGGCATTGACCGCCGTAACCTGCGCCGTTTTACCTTTGTCTTTCCCTGCGATAACCTTTACGAAATCGCCTTTTTTTACGCCATAACTCATATTATAGTACCTCCGGTGCTAAGGAGACGATTTTGTTAAACCCTCTGTCCTTTATTTCCCTTGCAACGGGCCCTTTGATTTGCGTTCCGCGCGGCTGTCTTTGCTTGTCGATTATTACTGCCGCATTGTCGTCAAACCGCACGAATGAGCCGTCACGGCGACCGATTTCTTTGTGAGTTCTCACAATAACCGCCGTCACAACTTCACCCTTTTTTACGGTTCTGTTCGGCTCGGCCTTTTTGACCGACGCCACTATTATGTCGCCTACATATCCCGCTCTTACGAACGAACCGCCAAGGACTCTGATGCACATTATTTCCTTAGCTCCCGAATTGTCCGCTACATTTAATCTTGTTTGAGGTTGTATCATTTCTTTCCTCCGAAATTACGAAGCCTTTTGCTCTCCTTTTGCCCTTTCGGGTTTCGGGTTCGCGCGTTGCCTCGCTCTCACGCTATTTGGCGCGTGCGACTATCGCCGAAACTCTCCAACGCTTTGTTTTCGAAAGCGGACGGGTTTCGGTTATTTCAACCGTATCTCCTATTTTTGCCGGGGTTTGTGCAACTCCGTTTCCGTCGGTGAACTCGATGTTATGCGCAACGAATTTCCGTGTTTGCTTAACGAACTTCTTGTACAGCGGGTCCATGACCTTGTCCTCAACCGTTACTACGACGGTCTTGTCCATTTTGTCGCTCGTAACAATGCCGACACGCTCTTTTCTTAAATTCCTGTCTGCCATTATTTGCTCTCCTTTTTAACCTTGCGCGCCTTTTTGGGCTCCTCTACTCTTACAGGCTCCGCGCTTAAACCAAGCTCGCGTTGCTTTAATATCGTTAGCGCACGGGCGATGTCCTTTTTCGTTTCGGGTATAACCTGAGGGTTAGGCAACTGCGACGACGCGTGTTTGAAACGCAGATTGAAAAGCTCAATCTTTAACTCTTCTATTTTCTTAACGAGCTCCGCACTGCTGAGTTCGTATAATTCTTTCGCTTTCATTAGTCCTTGACCTCCTCTTTATTTGCGGCGGCTCTCACAACAAACTTCGTCTTTATCGGAAGCTTGTACGATGCCAGACGGAACGCCTCACGGGCGATAACCTCCGAAACCTCTCCCATTTCGAACAGAACTCTGTCGGGTTTTACCACGGCTACCCAGTATTCCACGCTGCCCTTTCCCGAACCCATACGCGTTTCCGCGGGCTTTTTCGTTACAGGCTTGTGGGGGAATATGTTAATCCATACTTTTCCCGCTCTTTTGGTGAACCTTGTCATGGCGATACGGGCAGCCTCTATTTGGCGCGACGTTACCCATGCCGGCTCTAACGCGACTAACGCGAACTCACCGTATGCTATTTTGTTTCCGCTCATTGCACGCCCGGTCATTCTGCCGCGGTGTACCATTCTGCGTTTTACTCTCTTAGGCATCAACATCTTAGTTCTTGCCTCCTTTTTTTCTTAAAACCTCGCCCTTGTATATCCAATACTTGACACCGAGGACCCCATAAGTCGTATGCGCCGTCGCAAACCCGTAGTCGATTTCGGCTCTTAGGGTTTGAAGCGGAATACTCCCGTCTCTGAATTTGATGTTTGCCGCGATTTCGTGTCCGTCAATTCTGCCCGAAACCATAACCTTAACACCCTTTACGCCGGCTCTTTGCGTTCTTTGCATTACGGATTTGCATGCACGTTTTACCGTTATACGCTTTTGAATTTGAGCCGCTATTTCCTCTGCGCAAAGCTGCGCGTTGGTATCTACTCCTCTTACTTCGCGGATATTGATTGTTACCGTAACCGCGTTTCCGCAAATCTTGGTAACCTCGCGCGTCATAATGTCTATTCCGCGTGTTTCATCCTTCTTAGGAGCTTCCGTCCCGGGAACCGCTTCCCCTTCCGCTGCAACGTTTACCGCAACCAATTCGGGCTTCTTCTTGCCTTTTTTGGTTTCTCTGATTGCGCTCCCTTTCGAAAGTGCAATTGCCGGCATACCGCTGTATACGTCTACCGTTACTTTACCCGCGATTCTTGTGATTAAAATCTTCGATACTTTTGCATCGTAAAACTCTTTTTTTACATAGTCGCGGATTTGCCTATCCTCTAAAATGTACTTTGCGGTATCTTTCTTTGAAGGGAACCATTTGCTGTTCCAATCCTCGATGATGCCTACGCGAAGTCCGTGCGGATTAACCTTTTGTCCCATTATTTATTGCCCTCCGTTTGTGCGTCCAATACCACCGTTATATGGGAGGTGCGTTTTAATATTGCGTGTCCGCGACCCTTTGAAACGGGTTGCATTCTCTTGATGTGCGAGCCTTGGTCGGCATAGCACTCCGCGACGAATAATAAGTCCTTATTGAGGTGCTTATTATGCTCCGCGTTTGCCGCCGCGCTGTCCAAAACCTTCAAAATCGGGTCGGACGACGACTTGTTTAACGCGTTGAGGATTGCTCTTGCTTCGATATAGCTCTTGCCGCGGATTACGTCCAATACCGCTCTTACCTTATAAGGCGAAATTCTGATGTATTTTGCGGTTGCGAAAGGTCTGGCTTCTTTTCTCGCCTCTGCCCTTGCTATTGCTTTTTCTCTTACTCTCTTTGCCATTTACACTCTCCTTATTTTTTGCCCTTGCCGGTGGACTTTAATTGGTCTTTATGACCCTTAAAGGTACGGGTAGGCGCGAATTCGCCGAGCTTTAAGCCGACCATATCCTCCGTGCAATACACGGGAATGTGCTTCCTGCCGTCGTGAACCGCAAAGGTTAATCCCACGAAATCGGGATAGATTGTTGATGAACGCGACCAAGTTTTGATAGGCTTCTTGTCCTTTTGTGCTTGCATCGCCACCGCTTTTTTCATTAAAGACTCTAATACGTAGGGCCCTTTTTTGCTTGACCTTGACATTACTTACCTTTCCTCCTGCTTACGATATATTTGCTCGAAGCTTTTTTCTTATTTCTCGTCTTATATCCGAGTGCCGGCTTGCCCCAAGGGGTTTGCGGCCCGGGCATACCGACGGGGCACTTGCCCTCGCCGCCGCCGTGAGGGTGGTCGCACGGGTTCATAACGCTTCCTCTTACCGTCGGTTTTACGCCTAAATGACGCGTTTTGCCGGCTTTGCCTAAGCTTATGATGTTATGCTCTACGTTGCCTACCTGTCCGATTGTCGCTTTTGCTGTTATCGGAACCTTGCGAAGCTCTCCGCTCGGCATTTTGATTAAAGCAAATTTGCCCTCTTTCGCGCTAAGCTGAATTTGCGTTCCGGCACTTCTGCCGAACTGCGCGCCGCGCCCGGGGACTAATTCTACGCAATGGATAAACGTTCCCTGCGGAATATCCTTAAGTTGCAACGCATTGCCCGCTTTGATGTCCGCTTCCGGCCCGCTGACTACCGTTGCGCCCTTTATTAAGCCGACGGGGGAAATAATGTATCTCTTTTCGCCGTCCTCATATACGAGTAACGCAATGTTCGCCGAACGGTTCGGGTCGTATTGGATTGAATCAACAACCGCTTTTACGCCGTCCTTGTTTCTTTTGAAATCGATAAT
>JAISKW010000088.1 GCA_031260775.1 Christensenellaceae bacterium | reverse complement strand
ACAAGGCGCTTTGTTGCGCTTTTTTGTGTATTACCAACACTTTCTTTTGTTTTTATTATTTAAAAGCACACGCTTTACATCGGCTTTACACGGGGTGGGTGTGGGGGAGGGATTGCTTTTTACTGAAAAGCAATTCCCCTCCCGCGCAATCACATCATTTGCAAAGCTCGGCTATAACTTGCGGAAAAAGCTCGTGCTCGGCAACGAGAACGCGGGCGGCAAGGGAATCGGGAGTGTCGTCTGGGAGAACGGGCACGCGTTGTTGAGCAATGATTGTGCCGGTGTCCACTCCTTCATCGACATAGTGAATTGTCACGCCGCTTTCGCTGTCGCCCGATTTTAGGACGGACTCGTGAACGAAATGCCCGTACATACCTTTGCCGCAATGCTTGGGGATTAAGGCGGGGTGAGTGTTGACAATTTTACCTTTGAATTGCGAAACGAAAGATGAGGGAAGAACCTTGATGTAGCCGGCTAAAACTATGATGTCAATCTTTTCGCATTTAATAAGCGCGGCAATTTGCGCATACATCTCATCGGCAGTACCGGGAAAATGCTTTGCGGAGTAAACGAGATACGGAATATTTGCCCTTTTCGCTCTTTCGAGCGCAAACGCTTCGGAGCTTGACGAAATGAGCAGCTTGATTGAGGCGTTTATTTTGCCGCTCGCGATTCCGTCAATAATCGCCTGAAAATTTGTACCGCCGCCCGATACGAATACCGCTAAGTTTTTCATAAATAAATAAGGCTCTTACCCGCAAGGAGAAGAGCCTGTTGTAATTATTGATTACGCAATGAATGTCGGAAGGATTAAGAAGATTAGCGCGACAACGACAATAAATATGAACGCCGTGCGCCAGGATTTCCCTTTCCCCTTAACATAATCCCACGCGGCGAGGAAAACCGAAGCGATTAAAGCAATGGTTGCGAGCATATTAAGTAGCCCTGCAAACGGAAGTACTACTCCCGTCCAATGCAGAATCGCATTGATTAAGAAAACGACCGCCGCAAAGAGCAGCCCCCAAAACGCCAACGCATTCACAAGCGACTTTGCGCCGCCGGAGCTCGATGACCTTCTTTTTGTTGTTTTTGTTGTTTTTTTCTTAGTTGCCATAACAATTTATATTCTAAACCAATAATAGGTTAAATTAAATCCTATTTACCAAAAGTGCGCATACGCGACGGGCCTTTCTTTTTGAAATCGGAGTTCGAACCGTAGCTGCCGTTAGGGGCGGGCGTGTCGTATTTTTGCTGTTGTGCGGTCTCGGGGACTTCGGAGTAAATATCGCGTTCGCGCCTTTCGCCGCCGCCTTGACGGTTATTATTGTTATAGGACGGTTTACGGTCGCCGCTCTGCTTGCGCTGTACGGGGATTATGCAAATGTGACGGTACTTCCCTTCGCCCGCGCTTTCGGTTTCAACAAACTTATCGTCGGCAAGCGCGGCATGGACAATGCGGCGTTCGTACGAATTCATCGCCTCAAGCTCCACCGTGCGGCGGTCTTTTGCGGCTTTGCGCGCTTCTCTCCTCGCCATATCGGCAATTTTCTCAGCGCGGCGTTGACGGTAATCGGCGGTGTCTACCGTTACGCGGATGTACTCGCCGTCGTCACGGTTTACTACCGAGCGGCAAAGCTCCGATAATGCGTGAATCGTATCTCCGCGTCCGCCGATTAACCTTGCAGGGTCGCTGTCGGTGCTTACGTCGATAATAATTTCGTCCTCCTCAACGCGCGAAACGAATGAGGGCTCGAGGTCTAAATAAGGGATAATCTCGGCAAGCAGTTCTTCCGACTTTGCTATAGCCGAATTGAAATCGTCAATACTGCGTTTTTTGCGAGGAACTCTCTCCTCCATTTTAACGCTGTTAACAACCGTATCGATGTATTCCGAAATGTTAACTCCACCCTCCGGCTTTGCCTTTTGTTGGCGTTGGGGCCTTTCCTTGCGCTCGAATTTCTCGGTTTGGGGAACTTCTTCGACGACTGCGGGTGCCTCTTCGGCTTCGGTTACCGTGATTTCAACGGTCGCTTTCGAAAACAAACCGCCCTTTTTGATGACTTCAATCGTTACCTCCTCCTCGGAAAGACCTAATTCGCGAAGACCGCTTATTTTTGCGTCCTCAACCGTTTTCGCTGTAAACGTGTACTTTTTTTCCATATTTTTATAATTTCACCCCGCGCTTACGGTGCGGGTACAAATTCGGGAGAATAGGCTATTATGCCGCGATATTGTTTTTCTTGTCTATTTGCTTAGTAATGAGGTTGAACGCGACGTTGAACACCGTCGAAAACAAGCTGCTGACAACCATATACAATGCGAACGCCGTGGAATAAAACAGCGTAAACACCGCGAACATAATCGGCATCATATACTGCATCATTTTTGCTTGCGATTGTTGTTGCTTTTGCTGCTCGGCGGTTTGCCCTGCCATTGCGGGTTGTTCGGGCGGTTTAACTAATTTTGCCGAAAGAACACTTAACAAAAACGACAAAATAGGAAGAATTAAAAACCCGTTCCAACCGCCGCGCGCGTCGTTGTACTTGTCCATTAACGGCTTCATAACGACGTCGTATGCCCTTCTGTCTACCGCGCCGATGTTCATATTGCCCATGCCGCTGCCCGAATACTCGCCCGCCGTAGGAATCGGCTTTTTCCACGAATCCGGGCGGAAAATGTTAACCGTCAATAGGAAACTCTCCGGCTTGTACGAGGCTACAACCGCATCCTCCGCAGCCTTTCCGGCAACGGCATCGTTCGAGCCTTTTTCCTTTTCGGCAATATATGTGGTGTCGTAAACCTCTTTAAGCGTGAGGTATTGCTGTTCGTTTTGATAACGCACCGCGCTGTTGAAACCGTTCAAAACGATGATGAATATTACCATCGTAACTATTGCCGGCAAGCACGCCGAGAACGCGCTGTATTTGTATTTTTTGTGAACCTCGCGCTGTTTGAGCATCAACTGTTGCTTGTCCGCCCCGAAAAGCTTTTGCACTTTATCGAGTTCGGGCTTCATAATCTGCATTTTGCGCGCGTTTTTGCGCCCCATTTGCTTTTGCCACAAATCGAGAGGCAGCGTTGCAACCTTCAAAAACAATGTGAACAAAATAACTGTAATCGCAAACGCGCCGATAAGCGAGTCCTCGGCGGCAAAGCCTTTAACCCACTTGAGATAAAGCACCTCATATATGAGCTTGCCTATTGGGTTTAGTTGTATTGCTAAGATTAAAGCACCCATTTAGAATATCCTTTTATGTACGGTTTTACAGGGTCAAAACCGCCTTTTGCGAACGGATTACACCTAAGTACCCGCAAAAAACCCTTGAAACTGCCGATAATGAAACCGTATTCACTAACGCTGTCACGAAAATAGACCGAGCATGTGGGGGTATAGATACAATCCTTGCCCACAACCTTCGAGAATGTATGCTTGTATATTGCAAGCAAAATATCCAAAATTTTTGTTCTGAACGCGCGCATTATTTCAAATGTCCGAGTTTATTGAGGGAGCGTTCGGCTTGCTTAAGAATTTCGGAATACGGCGCGTTGGCGATTTCGCTCCGGGCAAGAACAATATAGTTGTAACGACCGTTAAGCTTGGGCATATATTCGCGAAAAGCCGCATTAATCCGCCGTTTTACACGGTTGCGGCATACTGCGTTACCCACTTTTTTGCCGACCGATATTCCGATTTTCGGCGAGCCGGCTTTGACAAATACCAAACGGAACAAAGGATTGGAAAACGACTGCCCTTTGTTGTATATATAGGTGAAACTTGCCCTTGCTTTTAACCGATATTTTGCCTGCACCGCGGTGATTTCGTTCGAATCCTGAGAAAAAACGAAATAAAGTTACGCCGAAAGAACCTTACGACCCTTGTTGCGTCTTCTTTTGAGGACTAAGCGTCCGTTCTTCGTTGACATTCTGTTGCGGAAACCGCAAACCTTGCTTCTGTGCCTTTTTTTAGGCTGATATGTTCTTTTCATTTTTTGAATGGGTGTTTCTACAGCATAACTGCCGCAAAACTCCCGATAATACGGTTAAAAATCGACCTTCCCTTAATTAAGACAAAGCAGACTCATTCATTATAATTTTCAAGT
>JAISKW010000051.1 GCA_031260775.1 Christensenellaceae bacterium | reverse complement strand
CCTCCGGCACGGGCACCTCCTGTATCAGCGCGGCAAAGCTCCCCACACACTACACCGCGGCGGCAAACCACATTCTTAAAAACAATACCCGGTATCTTGATTTTATGCGAGTGGGTAATTCCTGTAGCGTCAACTGCGTCGGCGCGGGTATGGACGTTGACGTTCTTGCACGCTACGAAACCGTTTCGAAGGTTTTCAAGGGGAAAATCCGCTACTATGTTGCGTTAATCGATACCCTCTTACACACTAAATTCCACAAAGTGCGCATAACCGAAGGCGGCGAAACCTACGAAAAAACCGTGTTTCTCATCACCGCCGCAAACGGTACTTGCATAGGCGGCGGTATGCCGGTTTCGCCTAACTCCGACCCATACGACGGCAAATTCAATATCGTGTATGTTGAACAGGTAAAAAAGTCCAAAATCTTAGGGCTTCTTCTTAAATTCCTTAAAGGCAAGCATATAGACGAGCCGGTAACTCACGAAATTATTACGGATAAAGCAATAATCGAAGTGCTTGACGAGGGGAAATGCGAGCTTGACGGGGAAATTACCGACACTCAAATTCTTGACATTCAACTTGTCACACAAACCCTCAAAATATTCGCGTAAAGGTCTACCTGAAAAGCGCGCGTTTAATTTCGTCCTTAAGAAGGCGCAACGGTTCGCCGCCGTTTAATGCGGAAATCAAAATACGCGGCGCAGGGATGTCGGGGAAAATCACATTTGCAACGGACAAATCATCAAATTGCGCGTCTAAATCGAAAGGAAGCGGCACCGCGTCGCACTTGTTAAGCACGCGGATTATGGGTATATCCGTAACGCCGATGCTCTCTAAGACCTCCAAAACCGTTTGATATTCCTCGGCATAACGCGCGGAAGACGCGTCGATTACCAACAAAATCAAGTCCGAGTACACAGCCTCCTCTAACGTGCTTTTGAACGCTTCGACAAATTCGTGAGGCAAACGGGACACAAACCCTACCGTATCCGACAAAATCGCCTCGAGCTTTTTCGGCGGTTTGGTGTAGTCCGGCTCGGATATTACGGAAATTTCGCCGTTTCCGCCCTCTGCAACTATCGTTTCGGCGGGTTGCTCCTCACCTAAATAGAGCGTTCGCGAGGACGTATCGACGGTTGCAAACAACTTGTCCTGCGCCTTTACCCCCGCCTTCGTGAGGACGTTCATAAGCGTGGACTTGCCCGCGTTGGTGTAACCGACAATGGAAATTACGGGGATGCGGTTCTTTTGCCGCTCTTTTCTTCTTAAATCGCGCGAGCTTGCCAACCTTTTTAGCCTTTCTTCAAGCGACAAAATTTCGCGTAGCAGTCGTCGTTTGTCTATTTCGCGCTGCTGCTCGCCTCCTCCGCGACGGGCTCCCGTGCCGCCTTGTCCGCCGCCGCCTTGACGGGTCAGAACGATACCTTGCCCCAAAACGCGGGGGAGCAGGTTTTTCTTTTGCGCGAGTTCCGCCTGAAGCTTGCCCTCTCCGCTTGTCGCATGGAGAGCAAAAATCTCCAAAATAAGCTCGCGGCGGTCTAAAACGCGCAAATCCAACTCTTTTTCAAGATTGTTTAACTGCGAGCCGCTGAGGTCGTTTTCGAAAATCACCGCTCCGCAACCGTTTTCGTCGGCGATAAGTTTAATTTCTTTGAGCTTTCCGCTGCCTACGAAAAAAGCCGGGTCGGGCTTGTCGCGCGACTGCGTGATTGAAATTTCCGCCGTGTAATACGCCGTGTCGGCAAGCCGCACTAACTCGGCAAGCGCGGCTTCGCTCTCCTTTTCGTCCGAATCCGTTAAGTTTACACGTACGAGTATGGCGTTGATATATTCTTCTTTTTCGTTATTTTCTTCCAAAATGTTTGTTGAACTCCTCTTGCAGCGCGGCGTTCGCGCCTCTTATTATATCCTCGGATATCTTTAGAACCTCGCGGTCATAAGTGAATAATCCGTTAATTTCGTCCTCTACATCCGTTAACTGCGTGTAAATTATTGCGGTCAAGCCGTCTTTGATAAGCGGCAAAACTTGGTCGTAATACAGCGAACGGTATTTTTCGTTTAAGGTATCCTTATTGCTATATATTATATACCCGAAAGCCTTGTTTAGGTTAAATACGTGCCCCGCTTCGTTGTGACCGTAGCCGCCGAATTCGGATATGTACTTAGCCCTTTTTATCTTGTATTTGCTTTTTTTCGGGAGCGACAGCTTCTTAAAATAAATATGCAAGCTTAAAAAGTCGCCGCCGCCTTGGTCGTGCCAACCGCTCGCGTGGTCGATGAGCCTCGTGCCGTCTGATTCGCGCACGCGCTTTTCCGCCTCGAGAGCGCAAAACTGCCCCCACCCCTCGTTGAACGGCGTCCATACGCAAACGGCGGGACTGTTATATAAAAGTTTTACCTCATCGGCTAAATCCGAATAGTAGTTTTCTTTGCCTTGCTCGCTGCTCCTGCCCGAGAGCAAACCGCCTTTGGTGTCGTTGATGCCGATGCCTAAAAACGCGGGGACGCTGTTCAAAAGCGCGGGCTTGCCGCCGTTGACCATATCCTGTATTACGATTATACCCAAACGGTCGCAATGGTAATACCAACGGAGCGGCTCGATTTTTATGTGTTTCCTCAGTGTGTTAAAGCCCAAACGTTTTGTTTCGGTCAAATCAAAAAGGAGTGCCTCCTCGGTCGGCGCGGTGTAAAGCCCGTCGGGGAAATACCCTTGGTCTAAAAGCCCGTTTAAGAAGAGCGGTTCGCCGTTCAAACAAACGATTTTCTCACCTTTGATGTCCCGAACCTCGATGTCACGCACCCCAAAGTATGACGTTACAATATCTTCGTCTGCACGAAGCTCAACGTCGTAAAGTGAAGGTGCGTCGGGCGACCACGGCATAACGCCGTTCAATTTTACGGTAATGCCGTCCGGATTCAGCTCATTTTCGGAGAGTAATTCGCCGTTAAAAAATATTTTAACGCTCCCCCTTTCAACCGGTAGCGCGGTTTCGGCCTTGATAAACACCTCCGATTTCGCAAACGAGGGGGTAATAACAAGGCTTTTAACATAGTTTTCGGGCACGCTTTCAAGCCAAACGCTTTGCCAAATTCCCGATTGCGGCGTGTAGAAAATGCCGCCGCGCTTGAGCTTTTGCTTGCCGACGGCATACAAATCGCTTGCGTCCGACGCGTCCGTGACGGTTAATTCTAATACGTTTTCATCCTTAAGAAACCGAGTAATTTCAACCGAAAACGGCAAATAGCCGCCGTTATGCGTGCAAATCTTTTCGCCGTTCAAAAGAACCGTGCAACAGCAGTCAACCGCGCCGAAGTTTAACAGCACGCGGCTTTCGATTGAATCGCCGCGCAACGCAAAGGCTTTGCGGTATTTCAGCGTTTCGGTCGGGCGCAAGCTTTCGTTTACTCCGCTTGCGGAACACTCGGGAGAGAACGGCACAAGGATTTTGCCGCTGCTTCGAATAATTCCGTAGCTTGTGACAATAGAGAAATCCCACTCGCCGTTGAGCGAAATGTAGCTGTCGCGCTTCAATTGCGGACGCGGATACTCGGGCAACGGACAATTTTTATCAACCGCACCGAATTTCGTATTCAACTTTGCAAACCCTGTTTCGTCTTTCATTTTATCTTCCGTTACCGATAACCGTCGGTGTAATATCGTCGGCTTGCAGTAATTTGTTGAATTCTTGTTCGAAAAGCGTGTCTTTCACCTTCCGAGTGAAGGAAATGACCGTTTGACCGCCGTACGATATTACGCCGATATTGAGCGGAACCTTTTTTGAAACGTTCAAATTGAACGTTAAATTCTCGATGCCGTCGCTTGCGAAGTCCTCTTTAACCGCGCCTAAATTGGAGATGATTAACGACTGCTTCGTTTTGAAACTAAAAAGCTTGCCCGTTCTTATTAAAATGCTCTTA
>JAISKW010000060.1 GCA_031260775.1 Christensenellaceae bacterium | reverse complement strand
ACTGTATAGTATTATCGTCGTTTGTTTGTATTTTAAAATCCGCTCCGCAAACCGGGGCTTTATAAATAAAACTATCAAGGCAAACGGTTTGCGAGTATTTCTTTGAGTGAAACTCCGCGTTGTTTTGCTCTTGCCACTCGTAATCGTTGCCGTCAACCGCGGATCTGATTAAGTCTTTGAGTTCCTGAATCGACAGTTTTTGCACGTCTTCTTTGGAAATTGAGGTTATATCGCAATCGATATGACCCTTAAAAAAGCCTCTTTCCACGCGGTAGAACGCACGGGTTAAGTAAACGCCGGGGGTTTTGATGCAGACAATAGGGCATTTTAAGTACTTTGCAAGCTTCGGTATGCCGTCAAAAGGCGCGACGTCCACAATTCCGTTGCGCGAATAACGGGCGTCGGGATAAATCAGCGTGCTGATACCGCCGTCAATACGGCTCTTAACTTCTTTGATGAACCCGATATCGAGTTCTATATCCTGCCTCTCAACGCAGTTGCCGGTGAAGTAGAATAACTTTGTGTAAAACTCCGAGGGGAACGCATAGGTTCGCGCGGCAAGTGCCATTTTGCGCCGTCCGACCAGTACTGGAACGATAATATCCGTAGGCCCGTTGTGCGCCGTTAAAATTAACCCCGCGCCCTTGTCAAGCATTTTGCGAGCCGCTTTTAACTCCGCTTTTTTAACGCGGTAATCAAAATTTTTCCATGCCCAAACCCTCAATACGACCGCGCCGAACGCCATAAACGGCAACAAAGGACGGGTAATTTGGCGGAACTTCATACCCAAAAATGAGGGTTTACGGGGGTGTGTTTCATTTAACGTTTTTTTATCCGCTTGCTTTTTATCGCGCTCGGAGGCGGTTTCCTTTAGTAAAAACCGCAGCCGTTTGTAAACGGCAAGCGTAATTACGCTGCACGATACCGTGCGGATTCCGTTAAAAGCAAGACCGTAGCCGAACGCGAATTGCAAACGAACCTTTTCGGTAAAGGTTTCGGCAAGAAACGGCATAAGCTTTACATAAATGGGAACAATAAGCGCGTAATTGGCGATAGAAGTAATTAATGCGTTTAGGACAACACCGATTGACAGCCCTATCACTGCGCCGCTAATCGATTTTTTGTACTTATAAAGACAAGCCGCCGGCAGAACGAAAGCGAGAGAGGAAATAAAATCGGCAAGCTCGCCCACATACATCGTGGTAGTGGGGTCAACAAGAAGCTTGATGCCGACCTTAATTACAACCGTAATCGCGCCCGCCATCGGCCCTAATGCGAAGCCTGCAAGAAGGGTAGGGACCGAAGCGAAGTCTAATTTCAAAACATTGAACGGAAAAACAGGGAAAATCGGGAAGTTTCCGTACAAGAAAAGTATTACGGCAAGGGCGGAAAGAACACCCACCCGTGTAATATATAAAATACGGTTAAGGTTTTTTTCGCGTATTGATTCGTTACTCACACCCTATATTATAAATGAGAAATGAGAATGCTGAAATGAGAAATGAACGGACGCGACAAAAAGTCCGACGGTCGTCAAATTGAGCACAACAGCCTCACCCAAAATGACGGGGCAGCCTCCCCCAAATTGGGGAGGGCTCTTCCTATATATAGAAAAATAAAAGAGAATAATATTATAGTTAGTAGCCGTACTGCCGTACGGCACTCACTCTTATTAAAACGCTTTCGCTTTCTTTTTCTTTCGCCTACGGCAGGTGCGGATAATTCGGTTATCAACTCTCCCTCCGGCTATGACTTCGCCAATAAACGATTATTATATTAAAATAAAAGTATGTTTGATTATGGCAATATTGCTAAGGAACAGCGAGAGGGCGCGTTACGGATTCCCTCCGGGTGCGCGGTTTCGGGGATAATAGACAGGAGCGGTAAAAGGTTCTCCGGCGCGGACATCGTCAAGAGCATTTCCGTTATGCACGAAAGAAGCAACGGCTTAGGCGGCGGCTTTGCGGCGTACGGCATTTATCCCGATTACAAGGAATACTACGCTTTTCATATCTTTTACGACAACGCCGAGGTCAAAACAAAATGCGAAGCTTTCCTTGACGGCTATTACGACATTGCAAACCTTTCGAAGATTCCTACCCGTAAAATTCCGCAAATCACAAACGAACCTCTTATTTGGCGGTATTTTGTAACACCCTCCGTTAACAAGTTGAAGGAAATGCAAATCGACGAAAGGGAGTTCGTTGCCCGTTCGGTTTTTCAAATTAACACAGGTATCGAGGGCGCGTACGTTTTCTCGTGCGGCAAGAATATGGGCGTATTCAAAGCGGTGGGCTACCCCGAGGATGTGGGTAATTTCTACCGCCTTGAAGAATACGAAGGCTACGCTTTTACGGCGCACGGCAGATACCCGACGAACACTCCCGGCTGGTGGGGCGGCGCGCATCCGTTCGCGCTTTTGGATTACTCCGTCGTACATAACGGCGAAATTTCATCTTACGATACAAACCGCAGAACTATCGAAATGTACGGATATAAGTGCTCACTGCAAACCGATACCGAAGTTATTACCTATATCATTGACTATTTGCACCGCAAAAAGGGTCTGAGCTTCCACGAAATCGCCGCTACAATCGCCGCGCCGTTCTGGCAGACTATCGAGAGAATGGGCGACGAGGACAAAAAAACCGCGGAATACTTAAGGAATAAGTTTTCGTCATTGTTAATCACAGGCCCTTTCTCATTGATAATAGGGCATAGCGGCGGATTAGTCGCGTTAAACGACCGCCTTAAATTGCGCTCAATGGTAGTCGCCGAAAAGGGGAGTTTGGCATATATCGCAAGCGAGGAAGCGGCAATACGGCGTATCTGCCCCGACTGCGAAAAGGTGCGCGCGCCCCGCGGCGGCGAAGCGGTCGTGTTTTCGTTATCGAAATAATTGCAGATAAATAACGACAATGATAACCCGATTGATTTATGAAAGACATTGAAATATGGACGGACGGAGCGTGCAAGGGTAATCCCGACGGTGACGGCGGTTGGTGTGCGTTGCTTAAATTCGGCGAATTCGTCAAAACCTTTTCGGGCGGAGAAGCGCATACTACAAATCAAAGAATGGAGCTTATGGCGGCAATAGGCGGCTTAAAAGCCCTTAAAGAACCGTGCGGGGTGACATTGTATTCCGACAGCGCGTATCTCATAAACGCATACAACGACCGCTGGCTCTCCAAATGGAAGGCATTCGGTTGGCACCGTGACAAGGCCGGCAAGGAGGAGGTTAAGAATCTTGACCTTTGGCAGGCACTTGATGCCGAAGTTCAAAAGCATATTGTAAATTTCGTACATGTCAAAGGGCATTCAGACAACCAAAATAACAATATATGTGATAAAATTGCTGTAGAGGAAGCTGCTAAGATTGCCGCCGCACGCAAAGCCTAACATCGCATTTGCACGCAGGGTGGCAAATACCACAGCGATTGTCCGCACCTCTTACTCACGCTTTACATAAGAAAATGGAGAAACTTAAAGATATATTAATAGCTTTCGCAAAAGGATACGGCACGAATATTCTTGAGGCTATTGCGGTACTTTGCGCGGGGTTATTGTTTTTGAAGATTTTCTCGAGCGTTTTCAAGGCTGCAATGGCTAAGACTAATGCACAAGGCACGACAATTTCTTTTTTCCACAGTCTGCTCCTTGCGATTCTCAGCGTAATACTATTCTTTTTGGTCATTAACGCGCTTGAAATTGACCTGACAAGCGTTGTAACCCTACTTGCCGCAGGCGGACTTGCCGTAGGGATTGCCCTTCAAAACAGTTTTGCTAACCTTGCAAGCGGAGTAATACTTCTTGTCACTAAACCATTCAAAGAAAATGATTTTATAGAGGTCGGCGGCTATTCGGGCAAGGTCAAAAAGATTAGAATTACCGTTTGCGAAATACTGACTTCGAATAATAAATTAATTATTGTACCCAATTCCATACTTACTTCAAAGGAAATAATTAATCACTCGGCAAAGCCAACACGCCGCTTAGATATGACGGTTTCGGCTACCTACGAAGCCGATTGCGATACCGTCAAGGGCATCTTATTAAAAATTGCGACGGACAATCCGCTTGTTTTGGACTGCCCTCCTCCTTTAACGCGTGCTAACGCTCTAAAGGAAAGCGGCGTCGAGTACCTCCTCCGTGTATGGTGTAACAACGAGGATTATTCGACCGTTGAGGATGCTTTCGCCGAGACGGTTCTTAAGGCATTCAAGGATGCGGGGCTCGCGGTTGCCTATAACAGGCTCAGCGTTTTGAACGCGAAGGAGGTCGAAGATGTTAAGTAATATC